>NZ_CP060296.1:300000-505000 GCF_014303735.1 Variovorax sp. PAMC28562
GCAGCAGTTGCGTCAGTCGATTCCGGCGCTGGAAGACGAGCCGCCGGTGCTGATCGACTGGCTGCCGTGGAACCATACCTTCGGCGGCAACCACAACGTGGGCATCGTGCTTTCCAACGGCGGCACGCTCTACATCGACGACGGTAAGCCGACGCCGTCGGGCATGGCCGAGACGCTGCGCAACCTGCGCGAGATCGCGCCGACCATGTACTTCAACGTGCCGACCGGTTTCGAAGCCATCGCCAACGCGATGGAAACCGATACCGTCCTGCGCAAGAAACTGCTCTCGCGCGTGAAGATGTTTTTCTACGCCGGTGCCGCGCTGTCGCAGCCAATCTGGGACAGCCTGCATCGCACGCAGGAAGCCGAAGTCGGCGAGCGCATCGTGATGGGCACCGGGCTCGGCATGACCGAGTCGTCGCCCTTCGCGCTCTACATAACCAGCCCCCAGGTGTCGTCCGGCGATCTGGGTCTGCCGGCACCCGGCATCGACTTGAAGCTCGTCGAGGTCGACGGCAAGACCGAGGTGCGCTACCGCGGCCCCAACATCACGCCCGGCTACTGGCGCGCGCCGGAAGCCACGGCTGAAGCCTTCGACGAAGAAGGCTTTTTCTGCACTGGCGATGCCGTCACCTGGATCGACCCCGACGATATCCACAAAGGCCTGCGCTTCGACGGCCGCATCGCCGAAGACTTCAAGCTGGCGACGGGTACCTTCGTGAGCGTCGGCCCGCTGCGCGCGAAGATCATCGCGGCCGGCGCGCCGTACATCCAGGACGTGGTGCTGACCGGCATCAACCTGAAGGAAGTGGGCGCGCTGATCTTCCCGACGCAAGCCGTGCGCAAACTCGCCGGCTTGCCCGCCGATACGCCGATGCAAGACGTGCTGCAGAGCACGCCGGTGCAGACCTACTTTCAAGGCGTGGTCGACACGCTGGCGCAACACGCGACCGGCAGTGCCAATCGCATTGCCCGCGCGCACCTTGTCGCCGTCCCGCCCTCGATCGACAAGGGCGAGGTGACCGACAAGGGTTCCATCAACCAGCGCTCGGTGCTGAAACATCGCGCGGCAGAAGTCGAGGCACTGCATGCGGGCTCGTTGCCGTACACCTTGCAACCGACACCCCAAGGACACAAACAATGAAGATCGAAGGACAAGCCGCACTGGTCACAGGCGGTGCATCGGGCCTGGGCGAAGCGACCGCACGCGAGCTCGCGCGCCTGGGCGCCAAGGTCGCCGTGCTCGACCGCAATGCCGAGCTTGCAGCGAAGGTCGCGGCCGAGATCGACAAAGAATTTGGAAAAGGCTGCGCCGTGGCGTGCGCCTGCGACATCACCGACACCGCGAGCGTCATCTCCGCGCTCGCCAAAGCCGCTGCCGCGCACGGTCCGGCGCGCATCCTGATGAACGTCGCCGGCATCGGCAGCGCGAAACGCATCGTCGGCAAAGACGGCCATCCGGCGCCGCTCGAAGACTTCGTGCGCGTGGTCAACGTCAACCTCATCGGTGGCTACAACATGGCCCGCCTCTTCGCCGCGGCTTGCGCCAAGCTCGACCCGCTGGACAACGGCGAGCGCGGGGTGATGCTCTTCACCGCTTCCGTCGCCGCCTTCGATGGCCAGGTCGGGCAGCAGGCTTACAGCGCATCGAAAGGTGGGCTGGTCGGCATGACCTTGCCGATGGCGCGCGACCTGGCGCAGCACGCCATCCGCGTGTGCACCATCGCGCCGGGCTTGTTCGCCACGCCGTTGCTGATGGAACTGCCCGAACCGGTGCAAAAATCGCTGGCTGCATCGATCCCGTTTCCGCCGCGGCTCGGCAAGCCTTCGGAGTTCGCCGAGCTGGCCTGTCACATCGTCACCAACGGCCACCTGAACGGCGAAGTGATTCGCCTCGACGGTGCGTTGCGCATGGCGCCGCGCTGAGCAAGGCCACCGGCTTCGCATTTCAATTCGCTCCCCCTGGAAACAGTCCGATGAAGTTCACCAAAACCATCCTTGCCACCGCCTTTGCGTTCGTGACCGTGGCCGCCCATGCCGACCTCACCATCGGCGTGGTGCAACCCCTGACCGGCCCGGCCTCGGGCCTCGGCATTCCCGTCAAGAACGCGGTCGCCCTCTGGCCCAAGACCATCGCCGGTGAAACCCTCAAGGTCATCGTGCTCGACGACGCCAGCGACCCGACGGCAGGCGTCAAGGCGACGCAGCGCCTCATCACCGAAGACAAGGTCGACGTGCTGGTCGGCTCGACCGCGACGCCGGTCGCCATTCCGATGGCCGACGTGGCTGCCGAATCGGGCACGCCGCAGATCTCGACCGCACCCGCATCGCTGCCGCCCGGCAAGGACAAGTGGATGTTCCGGCTGCCGCAATCGAACGCGGTGATGGCGGTCGCGGTCGTCGGCCACATGAAGAAGATGGGCGTGAAGACGGTTGGGTTCCTGGGCTACACCGATGCCTACGGCGAAGGCTGGTTGAAAGACTTCACCGCAGAAGCCGAGAAGAACGGCATCAAGATCGTCGGCACCGAACGCTTCGCCCGTGCCGACACCGGCGTGACCGCGCAAGCGCTCAAGCTCACCTCGGCCAACCCCGACGCCATCCTGATCGTCGCCTCAGGCAGCGGTGCGGGCATGCCGCAAAAGGCCATCATGGAGCGCGGCTTCAAGGGCAAGGTCTACCAGACGCACGCCGCCGCCACGCAAGACCTGATGCGCACGGCAGGCAAGGATGCCGACGGCGCCTACGTGGTGTCCGGCCCGGCCGTCATCGCCGAACAACTGCCCGACAGCCATCCCTCGAAGAAGATGGCGATCGCCTTCGTCGAAACCTACGAGAAGGCTTACGGGCCGGGCTCGCGCAACCAGTTCGCCGGCCACGGATCGGATGCGCTCGTCGTGCTCGAAAAAGCGGTACCCATCGCACTCAAGAAGGGCAAGCCCGGTACACCGGAGTTTCGCGCCGCACTGCGCGATGCGCTCGAAACCATGGGCCGTACGGTGCTGGCACACGGCGTCATCAACTGGTCGCCGACAGACCATTGGGGCTACACGAACGAGACCGGCGTGATGCTGAAAGTCGTCGACGGCAAGTTCAAGGTCGAGCAGTAAACACACACGCGCAGAAAGACGGCTCCGTCACGTTATGGATTTTTCGATTGCCAGCATCCTGACGCTGGATGGACTCACCAACGGCGCGATCTACGCGCTGTTGGGCATGGGCATTGTGCTCGTGTTCACCGTCACCCGCGTCATCTTCATTCCGCAGGGCGAGTTCGTTGCGTACGGCGCACTGACCCTGGCGATCTTTCAAACCGGCAAGGTGCCGGGCACGGTGTGGCTGCTGCTCATCCTGGCGGTGGTCGCGGCGCTGATGGAGCTGGTCACGACGTGGCGGCACCGTGGCGGCAACGCTGCAGCCGCAGCGCCGGCCTTCAAGGCGGCACTCAAGACCTTCGTCATTCCGGCGGTGATCTGCGCGGTGTCGGCCTGGGCCGGGCCGCGCAATTTGCCGCTGGCGGTGCAGGCGCTGCTCACCATTTGCATCGTGACCGCCTTCGGTCCGCTGGTATACCGCGTGGCATATCAATCGCTGGCCGGATCGAGCTCGCTGGTTCTGCTGATCGTCTCGGTCGGCGTGCACTTCGCGATGACCGGACTCGGCCTCTTGTTCTTCGGCGCCGAAGGCTTTCGCAATCCGTCGTTCTGGGATGTGCGCTTTGCACTCGGCCCGCTCAACCTGAGCGGCCAGACGATCATCATCTTCGGCGCGTCGGCGGCGCTCATCGTGCTGCTGTGGCTCTTCTTCGAGCGCAGTCTGTATGGCAAGGCGCTGCGCGCGACCGCGGTCAACCGCCTCGGCGCGCGGCTCATGGGCATCTCGACGCAGAACGCGGGGCAGCTCACCTTCGCGATGGCCGGCCTCATCGGCGCACTGTCGGGCTTGCTGATCGGGCCGACCACGACGATCTTCTACGACTCCGGTTTTCTGATCGGCCTCAAGGGTTTCGTGGCGGGCGTGATTGCCGGCCTGTCGAGCTATCCCGGCGCGCTCCTCGGTGCGCTGGCGGTCGGCATCATCGAATCGTTCGGCTCGTTCTGGGCCAGTGCTTTCAAGGAAGTAATCGTGTTCACCATCATCTTGCCGGTGCTGCTGTGGCGCTCGCTGGCCAGCGGTGGATCGGACGAGGAGCACTGACATGGCCATTGCTTCGCCAGTCACCCCGACACCCGACGCGCTGCTTGCCGGGCCTGCACGCAAGAGCGTTGCCCGCACCTGGGGTCCGCTGCTCGCCATCCTCATCCTGGTGGCCCTGCCGCTGCTGCCGCTGCCCGACTTCTGGATCCTCCAGCTCAACTACATCGGCATCTACGCGTTGCCCGTACTCGGCTTGGTGCTGCTCACCGGCGTCGGTGGCCTGACTTCCTTCGGGCAGGCCGCCTTCGTCGGCATCGGCGCGTACACCACCGCCTATTTGACGGTGAACCTGGACATGTCGCCGTGGCTCACCTTGTTCATCGGCTTGGGCCTGACCGCGCTGAGCGCCGCCTTCATCGGCGCCATCACCCTGCGAATGTCGGGCCACTACCTGCCGCTGGCGACCATCGCCTGGGCGCTGGCGCTGTACTACCTCATGGGCAATCTCGATGCGCTCGGCAAGTACGACGGCATCCTGGGCGTCAAGGGGCTGTCGCTGTTCGGCTTCGAGTTCGGCAAGCAGCGCATCTTCTATGCGCTGGTCTGGGCGCTGGTGCTGGTCGCTTCCTTCGCCGTCATCCGGCTGCTCGATTCGCGCAGCGGCCGCGCCATTCGCGCGCTGGCCGGCGGCTCGCAAATGGCCGAGGCGATGGGCGTCAACACGCTGCGCTTCAAGATCGGCATCTTCGTGCTGGCGGCGCTGTTGGCTTCGGTCTCTGGCTGGCTCTATGCGCACTTCCAGCGCACCGTCAATCCTTCTCCCTTTGGCTTGAAGATGGGCATCGAGTACCTCTTCATGGCGGTGCTGGGCGGCTCGGCACACGTGTGGGGCGCCATCGCCGGCGCCGGCATCGTCAAGCTGCTGGAAGACCAGTTGCAGGTGCTCCTGCCGCGCCTGATCGGCACCAGCGGCAACTACGAACTCATCGTCTTCGGCATCATGATCGTGCTGGTGCTCAAGTACCTGCCGGACGGCGTCTGGGCCTTCGTCGACCGGCGCCTGCCGCGGCCGCACCGGGCGCGAGACTGGGGTGAAGGCGCTAACGTTGCCGAGTTGTCCACACGGACCAAGCCGGCCGCCGGCGAAGTGGTGCTCGACGTGCAGGCCATCCGCAAGACCTTCGGCGGACTGGTCGCGGTCAACGACATCAGCTTTCAGACGCGCGCCGGGCAAGTCGTCGGGCTGATCGGGCCCAACGGCGCGGGCAAGTCGACCACCTTCAATCTGGTCACCGGTGTGCTCGGTCTCTCCGGTGGCACGGTGAAGTTCCGTGGTGAGCGCATCAGCGGCCTGCCATCCCGCAAGATCGCCGAGCGCGGCGTGGCGCGCACTTTCCAGCACGTGAAGATGGTGCCCGACATGACGGTGCTGGAGAACGTCGCACTCGGCGCCCATCTGCGCGGCCGCAAGGGCGCCATCGCCGCGATGCTTCGCACCGACCGCGGTGAAGAGCGGGCGCTGTTCCGCGAAGCCGAGCGCCAGCTGCAGCGCGTCGGCATGGGCGACATGACGAACGAACTGGCCGGCAACCTCGCGATGGGCCAGCAGCGGCTGCTGGAGATCGCCCGCGCACTCTGCGCCGACCCCGCCTTGCTGCTGCTCGACGAACCCGCCGCCGGCTTGCGCCACAAGGAGAAGCAGGCGCTGGCCGAGGTGCTGCGCGGTCTGCGTGCAGGCGGGATGAGCATCCTGCTGGTCGAACACGACATGGGCCTGGTGATGGACATCTGCGACCACATCGTGGTGATGGAGTTCGGCACGCATTTGATGGAAGGCACGCCCGGCGAAGTGCAGCGCAGCGACAAGGTGCGCGCGGCTTACCTGGGCACGGAACACTGATGACGACACCTCTTCTCCAGATCCGGGACCTGCATGCCGGCTATGGCCGCGCCGAGGTGCTGCACGGCATCGACCTGCAAGCAGGCGCGGGCAGCGTCGTGACGGTGATCGGCCCCAACGGCGCGGGCAAGTCGACGTTGCTTAACGCGCTCATGGGGGTGCTGCCGGCCAAGGGGGTCATCGAGTACCGCGGGCAGTCGATCGCCGCGCTGTCGCTCGAAGAGCGGGTGATGCTCGGCATCGCGCTGGTGCCCGAAAAGCGCGAACTCTTCGGCACCATGCCGGTGGAAGACAACCTGGTGCTGGGCGCGTTCCGGCAGGTGCGCATCGGCAACCGGCAATGGCGCGACCAGATCGATCAGGTCTACACGCTGTTCCCCCGCCTCAAGGAGCGACGCACGCAATTGGCGGGCACGCTGTCGGGTGGCGAACGGCAGATGCTGGCGGTGGGCCGCGCGCTGATGTCGCGGCCATCGCTCCTGATGCTCGACGAGCCGAGCCTGGGGCTGGCGCCGCTGGTGGTGCAGGAGATCTTCCGCACGGTGAGTGCGCTGCGTGCCACCGGCGTGACCATCTTGCTGGTCGAGCAGAACGCACGCGCTGCGCTCGAAGTGGCCGACCACGGGTATGTGCTGGAGATGGGCAACGTGAGCCTCGAAGGCGCGGCGCGCGATTTGGCCGGGGATTCGCGGGTCATCGATACCTATCTGGGCGCTGCACGGGCCTGAGCGCACGCGCGATCACATGAACTACCGACCCAACTCCGAAGACGTCCGCTTCGTCCTGCACGCCGTGCTCGACGCGACGCCGCAACTCCGTGCCCTCGCACCATTCGCCGAGATCGACGCCGACCTGCAGATTCAGGTGCTCAACGAAGCCGCGAAGTTCGTCGCCGAAGTGGTCGCACCGGTGAACCGTGCGGGCGATGAAATCGGCTGTCGCTTCGTCGATGGCGAAGTCATCACGCCGCCTGGTTTTCGTGAGGCTTATGCAGGCTTTCAGCAAGGCGGATGGCCGGCCCTGTCAGCTGCGACCGAAGACGGCGGACAAGGCCTGCCGGGCGTGCTGGAAGCCATCGTGTTCGAGTGGTTGAGCGGTGCCAACCACGGCCTGACGATGGCGCCGGGCTTGCTGCACGGTGCCTATGAATGCCTGAAGCACCATGCCAGCGGCACGCTCAAGCAGCGCTATCTGTCGAAGATCGCGACGGGCGAATGGCTGACCACGATGTGCCTCACCGAAGCACATGCCGGCAGCGACCTCGGCCAGGTTCGCACGCGCGCAGAGCCGCACGTCGATGGCAGTTATCGCGTCAGCGGCGCCAAGATTTTTATCTCTGGCGGTGAGCACGACCTCACGCCCAACATCGTTCACCTGGTGCTGTGTCGGTTACCGGATGCGCCCGCCGGCCCCAAGGGCCTGTCGCTCGTTCTGGTGCCGAAGGTATTGCCCGACGGCCGGCGCAATGCCGTGCGTTGCGACCGCATCGAAGAGAAGATGGGCCTGCATGGCAGCTCGACCTGCAGCATGCGATTCGACGCTGCCGAAGGCTGGCTGGTCGGCGAGCCGAGCCGCGGTTTGGCCGCCATGTTCGTCATGATGAATTCGGCCCGGCTGCACTGCGCGATGCAGGGCATCGGCCTGCTCGACGCGGCCTGGCAAAAGGCCGATGCGTACGCCCACGAGCGGCGCCAGATGCGCGCGCCTGCACCGGCGAGCGGCGCAGTACCGGGCTCGCGCGGCACCCAAGCAGCCGACCTGCTCGCCGAGCACCCCGCGATGCGCCGCATCCTCGATACGCAGCGCGCCTGGATCGATGGCGCGCGCGCCATCGCCTACCGCACCGCCATTCAGCTCGATGTCGCCAAGCACGCCGCCGACGTCAAGACACGCGACCGCGCGCAGCGCTGGTGCGCGCTCGTCACGCCGGTGCTCAAGGCCGCCTGCACGCAGCAAGCCTTCAGCGGCGCCAGCGAATGCCTGCAGGTGTTCGGCGGCCACGGCTACGTGCGCGAATGGGGCATCGAGCAGGTGGTGCGCGATGCGCGCGTGACCATGATCTACGAGGGCACCAACGAGATTCAGGCGATCGATCTGCTGGTGCGCAAGGTGCTGGTCGATAGCGGCACCGGCATGTCGGCGGTGCTGATCGAGATGCGCGATCAGCTCGATGCGTCGCGGGAGACCGATGCCGACGTACAGCGGCGTCTCGCCCAACTGCGCTACCTCACCACCACGCTGGCGATGGCCGCCAAGGTCGACCCGGTGCTGCCGTACGAGGTGGCCGACGACTACCTGCGAGTCGTCATGATCGTGATGCTGGCGTGGGCCTGGGCGCGCATCGACGTCGCAGCAGCCACGGCGACAGACGCCGAATCGACGCGCTGGTCACGCCCATCGGCCGCGTTCCGGCGCTGGGTGCTGCCCGAGTTCGACATGCGGCTCGGCATCGTCAAGCGCGCCTGCGACGCGGTGATCACGGCGCAGGCCGAGCGCGGCAATACATTCGGCACATGACCACTGGACGTAAAAAAACAGCCGGTGCCGATACGTCGCAAGCCGCGCCAGGCGCGCCCGCTTCGCCCGCGTCGCTGGCGTCGCGGCACGACCGCACCGAACGCCTCGACAGTCACGTGCTCGAAGCACTGGTCGGCTACAACACGCGGCGCGCCTGGTCGATGATCAGCGCGGTGTTCTCCGAGCGCATGGCGCCGTACGGACTGAAGCAGGTCGATTTTTCAGTGCTGTCGCTGCTGGGGCACAACCCCGGCGCGACTTCACGCCAGCTCTGCAGCACGCTCGACATCCTGCCGCCGAACCTGGTGAGCCTGGTCGCGACAATGGACAGCCGCGGGCTCATCGAGCGGCGCCCGCATCCGCGCGATGGCCGTGCTGTCGGCCTTCACTTGACGCCCGCCGGCGAGAAGCTGGTGCACGAAGCCGAACAAGCGGTGGTGCAACTCGAACTCGAAGCCAGCGCCAAGCTCACCACCCGGGAGCGCGACACGCTCATCAAGCTGCTTCAGAAAATCTATCTGTAAGGCTGGGCGCAGAGGTCGGCCAAGCTTTCAGGCCGCATCCCGTACATCCGCCACCGGCTTGCTGCCGAAGTCCGGCCGCTCGAGGTAAGCCAGCACCTTGGTGGCGGCCGCATCGGGCGAATCGAGCAGCCCCTTCTCCTGCATATCGACGAAGCGACCACGGTCTGCAAAGAGGGCAGGATCGGTGGCGCGCATCTGCACCTGCATGTCGGTGTCGATCACGCCCGGTGCCAGCGACACGATGCGTGCACCGTTCGGCGCTGCGGCTTCTTCGAGCGCCACAGCGCGCGTGAAGTGGTCCATGCCGGCCTTGGCGGCGCAGTACGACGCCTGGCTCGCCATCGCGTTGCGCCCGAGGCCCGACGATATGTTCAGCACCTTGCGCACGCTGCGCCAGTCTTTGGTCGCATGCAAGAAAACGGAGGTCAGCAGCAACGGTGCCTCGAGGCCGACGCGCATGGCTTGCGCAAGCACCGCTACGTCGGCCGTGGCCAGCGGACGCGGATCGCCGATGGTGCCTGCGTTGTTGATGAGCGTCACCTCGTCGAACGCCTGCCCGTCTTGCTGAGCGAGCCACGTCGCCACGCGTTCGGCCGCAGCCACCGGGTCGGCCAGGTCTTGCTCCCATTGCTCGAGACCGGTGCCGCGTGAGCTCGCCTGCGCTGCAAGTGATGGGTCGCTGCGCCGAGAGATGCACAGCAGCTTGTTGCCCGGCTGCAGGAGGCGGCCGGCCATGGCGCGACCCATGCCGCGCGAGGCACCGGTAAGAATGATGAGACGTGATGTGGTCATGGGATGAGCTCCGGGTCGGCGGTGCATGAAGAAGGAAAGCCCGCCATCATGCACAAGCCGCCGCCGCGCGTTACAGCGGCAAACTAATCGGCAATCCGCCGCTTGGCAATACGTCGCTCAGGCTGGGTGCACTGGGTGCGGCTTCAGGCCCCGGCAGTGCCGCGGACGGCACTGGTCCACAAGGCTCGGCGATCGAGCGGCACGGAGGACTTCGTCAGTGGCTTTTTTCAGCGCGAGGCCGGTCCGGTCCATCCGCTGCGGCGCCCCGGGGCTCCAGCAGCTTCGAACTGGCGCGCGCCGGTGTCTATCGAGTCATCGAGCCGGCCGAGCAGCGTCACCGTTTCCTGAACCCGATTCGCCATCTCGTCACCCAATTGCTTGGGCGACCGGCTGACCACGATGACGATCAAAATTCCGGCGCCGACGATCGAGAAAAGTCCGGCGAAAAACTCCGCTTGTGTAAACAGTTCCATGATCTTTTCTCCGTTGCAGACGCCGATGAGCAATTTGTCGAAGGGCGAGTCTCACATGTGACGCGCGGAGTTCCTATTCGCCTTTTGGCTAACTCGCCCGTATGCTTTTCGGCGCAGCCCGTCCGCCTTAAAACTAAAGGCCTCAACCCTCGGCATGAAGCACACGATATGGTCCTTTCACGCCGCACAAAGCGCGAGGGATAACACCGAGAAACAAAAACAACACGAAAAGGTCAGACGCGCTCGAGGATGACCGCGATGCCCTGGCCGACGCCAATGCACATCGTGCACAGCGCATAGCGGCCGCCACCCTTGTGCAACTGGTTCACCGCGGTCGTGGCAAGCCGCGCGCCGCTGGCACCCAGCGGATGGCCCAAGGCAATAGCACCGCCGTTGATGTTGACGCGCGCGTCGTCGTCCTTCAGGCCGAGCAGCCGCAGCACCGCGAGGCCTTGCGCCGCGAAGGCTTCGTTGAGCTCGATCACGTCCATCTGGTCGATCGTCAAGCCAGTGAGCGCCAACACCTTTTGCGTAGCAGGTGCCGGGCCGATGCCCATCACGCGAGGCGGCACACCGGCCGTCGCCATGCCGACGACACGCGCACGGGGTATCAGACCGTTCTTGGCCGCCATCGACTCGCTCGCCAGCAGCAGAGCGCATGCGCCATCGTTCACACCGCTGGCGTTACCGGCCGTCACGGTGCCATCGGGACGGACCACGCCCTTGAGCTTGGCAAGCGCTTCCATCGTGGTGTCACGCGGATGTTCGTCCTTGCTCACAACGATGGCCTCTCCCTTTTTCTGCGGCACGGTGACAGACACGATCTCGCTGTCGAAGAAGCCCGACTTCTGCGAAGCGACAGCGCGCTGCTGCGATGCCAGCGCCATGCGGTCTTGCGCTTCACGCTCGATCTTGTAGTCGGTCGCAACGTTCTCGGCGGTCTCGGGCATGGAGTCCACGCCATAGAGCTCTTTCATCTTCTTGTTGATGAAGCGCCAGCCGATGGTCGTGTCGTACACGGCGTTAGCGCGGCCGAACGCGCTCTCGGCCTTGGGCATCACGAACGGTGCGCGGCTCATGCTCTCGACGCCACCGGCGATCATCAACCCCGTCTCGCCGGCCTTGATGGCACGCGCTGCGGAGCCGACTGCGTCGAGCCCCGAACCGCAGAGCCGGTTGATGGTGGCGCCGCCGAGTTCGAGCGGCAGTCCGGCCAGCAACGACGACATGCGCGCCACGTTGCGGTTGTCTTCACCGGCCTGGTTGGCGCAGCCGTAGAGCACATCGCCGACGGCTTGCCAGTCGACTTGCTTGTTGCGCTCCATCAAGGCGCGCAGCGGCACGGCGCCGAGATCGTCGGTGCGAACGCTGCTGAGAGCACCGCCGTAGCGGCCGAAGGGCGTGCGGATGGCGTCGCAAATAAAGGCTTCGTTCTTGCTCATGGTCTTGTCTCTTTCAGGTAGTTGTCAGGCGGCGATCGGAAGGCCGACCAGCTTCTCTAATTCATCGTGGGCGAGGCCTTCGACCTTGTCGATCAGCTTCAGCCCATCGGGCGTGCATTCCAGCGTGGCGAGATCGGAATACACACGCTTCACGCACCCGATGCCGGTCAGCGGGTAGGTGCATTCCTTGACCAGCTTGCTCGCGCCTTGCTTGGTCAGGAGATCCATCATCACCCAGGTCTGCTTGGCGCCGATGGCCAGGTCCATCGCACCGCCGACCGCCGGGATCGCGTCTTTCTCGCCGGTATGCCAGTTGGCCAGGTCGCCGGTGGCCGACACCTGGAAAGCACCGAGCACGCAGATGTCGAGATGGCCACCGCGCATCATCGCGAAGCTGTCGGCGTGATGAAAGAACGAGCCGCCGGGCAGCAGCGTGACGGGCTGCTTGCCGGCATTGATGAGGTCGTAGTCCTCTTCGCCAGCCGCAGGCGCAGGGCCCATGCCGAGGATGCCGTTCTCGCTTTGAAGGATGACCTCGCGTCCCGCAGGCAAGTGATTGGCGACGAGCGTTGGCTGGCCGATGCCGAGGTTGACGACGGCGCCGTCGAAGATGTCTTGCGCGACGCGGGCGGCAAGCTGGTCTTTGGTGCGGCGCTGGTAGGTTGCGGTTGTGGTGGTCATGATCACGCTGCCTTTTTGAAGCCGCCGGCCTGCGTGGCGACACGCTCGATCTGCACGACCTGATGAACGAAGATGCCCGGCGTGACGATGGTCTCCGGGTCAAGCGTGCCGAGCTCGGCGATCTCGTGCACGGTGGCGATGGTCTTCTTCGCGGCCATGGCCATCACCGGGCCGAAGTTGCGCGCGGCCTTGCGATAGACCAGGTTGCCCCAGCGGTCGCCGCGTTCGGCCTTGATGAGCGCGACGTCGCCTTGAATCGGGTACTCGAGCACGTACTGAACGCCACCGATGACGCGCGTTTCGCGGTCGCCCGACAACTGCGTTCCGTAGCCCGTTGGGCAAAAGAAAGCGCCGATGCCCGCACCCGCTGCGCGAATGCGCTCGGCCAGATTGCCTTGGGGTACCAGTTCGAGCTCCAGCTTGCCGGTGCGGTACAGGCCATCGAACACCTGGCTGTCGGCCTGGCGCGGAAAGCTGCAGATGATCTTGCGCACACGGCCCGCCTTGAGCAGCGCAGCCAGTCCCGCCTCGCCGTTGCCGGCGTTGTTGTTGACGATGGTCAGGTCTGTTGCGCCTTGTGCGATCAGTCCGTCGATCAGTTCGTTGGGAATGCCGGCGGTGCCGAAGCCGCCGATGAGAACGGTCGAGCCGTCCTGGATGCCGGCCATCGCTTCAGCGATGGAGCGGGCGATCTTGTTGATCATGGAATTTGTCTCCTGTGGGTTGGGGAGCAGCGAGGGAAATTACCGAGAAATCCGTCTGCGTGTTCGCTAATCGTTCGACTGCCAATTTGTTCGCATGTAGAACAATTGTTCTTATAATGAATTTTAGGAGATCCACTGCGCCATGGCAACCACCACGAAACAAACCGACAAGCCACGCCCTGGCGATACCTATGTGCAGTCGTTCGCGCGCGGGCTCGAGGTCATCCGATCGTTCAACGCCAGCGCACCGCGGCAAACGCTCAGCGAGGTCGCCGCGGCCAGCGGGCTCACGCGGGCCGGCGCACGACGCATCCTGCTCACGCTGCAGACTTTGGGCTATGTCGAGAGCGACGGCAAGCTCTTCGCGCTGACGCCGCGCATCCTCGACCTCGGCTTTGCCTACCTGTCGTCGATGCCGATCTGGAACCGCGCCGAGCCGGTGATGGAGGCGCTGGTGCAGCAGGTGCACGAGTCGTGTTCCGCCGCCGTGCTCGACGCCACCGACATCGTCTACGTGATGCGCGTGGCCACGCAAAAGATCATGAGCATCAGCCTGGGCGTCGGCTCGCGGCTGCCAGCCTGGTGTACGTCGATGGGCCGGCTGCTGCTGTCCGACCTGGACGATGCCGAAGTGCTCGCACGGCTCGAAGCCGCACCGCCCGAGGCGCTAACAAAGCACACCGTGACCGATGTCGATGCTTTGCTCGCCAAGGTGATTCAGGCGCGCCGACAGCGCTGGTGCCTGGTCAATCAGGAACTCGAAGAAGGGCTCATCTCGATCGCCGCGCCCATCGTGAATCGCTCTGGCCGCATGGTCGCCGCGCTCAACATCAGCGGGCAGGCCAATCGCACCAGTGCCAAGGTGATGCAGGAGACCATGCTGCCGGCGCTGCTTGCCTCGGCGCAGCAGATTTCCCGTTTGCTCTGAGCCGCTTCTATCCCCGCTCCGCGCTCTATCAGCCGAGCCCGAGCATCCGCCGATTCATCGCGACGCCCGCGCCATCGTCGCTGGCATTGCCGGCCGCGAAGTCATCGAAGGCCCGGTCCGCCACGCGAATGATGTGTTCGGCAATGAATGTCGCGCCTTCCCGCGCGCCGTCTTCAGGGTGCTTGATGCAGCACTCCCACTCCAGCACCGCCCAGCCCGGAAAGTCGTACTGCGCCATCTTCGAAAAGATCGCCTTGAAGTCGACCTGGCCGTCGCCCAGCGAACGGAAGCGCCCTGCCCTGTTGATCCAGCTCTGAAAACCGCCGTACACGCCCTGCTTGCCGGTCGGGTTGAACTCAGCGTCTTTCACATGAAAGATCTTGATGCGCTCGTGGTAGTGGTCGATGTAGGCGAGGTAGTCGAGTTGCTGCAACACGAAGTGGCTCGGGTCGTAGAGCAGGCAGGCACGCGGATGGTTGTCGACGCGTTCCAAAAACATCTCGTAGGTCACGCCGTCGTGCAGGTCTTCACCGGGATGGATCTCGTAGCAGACGTCGACACCCGCATCGTCGAAGCGGTCGAGGATGGGCTTCCAGCGCCTTGCCAGTTCATCGAATGCAGTCTCGATCAACCCCGACGGGCGCGGCGGCCATGAGTACAGGTACGGCCAGGCGAGCGCGCCGGAAAAGGTCGCGTGTGCGGTCAATCCCAGATTCTGCGAGGCCTGCGCCGCGTACATCAGTTGCTGTACCGCCCACTTCTGGCGCGCCGCCGGATTGCCGCGCACTTCGGGCGCCGCGAAGGCATCGAAGGGCTCGTCGTAGGCCGGATGCACCGCGACCAACTGGCCTTGGAGGTGCGTCGACAGCTCGGTGATCTCGACGCCGTGCAGCGCCAGCTTGCCTTTGAGTTCGTCGCAATAGGTCTTGCTGGCAGCAGCGGTCTTCAGGTCGATCAGGCGTGGGTCACACGGGATTTGCACGCCCTTGTAGCCGAGGCCAGCCGCCCAGGCGCCGAGCGATTCGAGCGTGTCGAAAGGCGCTGTGGCGCCGAGAAACTGCGCCAAAAAGATGGCGGGGCCTTTGATGGTTTTCATCGTGCTTGTCTCATTGCTCGTGTCTCCTTGCAAAACCGCAATCGGGTCGAGGAATGATAGGCAATGCTAGCCTCGGCGTCATGTTCAATCCCTCCCAGGAAGAAGTTCGCCGCTTCTTTTGCGACGTCTACGCCAAGCACCGCGAGGGCTTGCCGATGGAGCCGCTAGAAACGATCGCCGCCGGCTGGATCGACGCGCACCCCGAATACGCCGCCGACCTGGCCGATGCCGATGCCGCGGTCGCACGTACCTACGACGGCGCGAACGGGCGCGAAAACCCGTTCCTGCACCTGTCGATGCACCTGTCGATCAGCGAGCAGTGCTCCATCGATCAGCCGCGCGGCATCCGCCAGGCTGTCGAGTTGCTCGCCGCACGACGCGACTCACTGCTCGACGCGCACCACGAGGCGATGGAATGCCTCGGCCAGATGATGTGGGAAAGCCAGCGTGCCGGACGCCCGCCCGATGGCGATGCTTACACCGCCTGCGTGCAGCGCCGCGCGACGCGCGATTGACGGGCGTCGCGCCTACAGCTGAACGCCGCGCGTGAGCGCGCCGTCGACCACCAAGTTGGTACCGGTGACGAAACTCGCCGCCGGGCTCGCGAGAAACGCTGCAGCGTTGGCCATTTCCTGTGGCGTGCCCATGCGCCCGGTCGGGTTAAGGGCCAGCGCCTGCGCGTAGAGCGTGGGGTTGCCCTGCTCGATCTGGTCCCACACGCCGCCCTTGAAGTAGGTGTTGCCAGGCGACACCGAGTTGGCGCGGATGCGCTTGGCCGCCAGTTGATGCGCCAGCCCCTGCGTGTAATGCACGATCGCGGCCTTGAAGGCGCCATAGGGTCCGGCGGCGAAATCGATCTCGCGGCCCGAGACGCTCGATATGGTGACGATGGCCGCGTGAGGGCTGCGTTCCAGTCGCGGCATGGCGGCGTCCACCAGCCGCACCGTGCCCATCATGTCGACCTCGAAACCTCGCTGCCAGCCGGCCTCGTCGTTCGCAATGGCGAGGGCGCTCACGTTCGCGACCACGATGTCGATGCCGCCCAGCGCGTCGCCCGCCGCCAGTACCCAGTCCTTGAGCGCGGGCCCGTCGCCGACGTCCACCGCATGGCCGAACACCTTGACGCCGTAGGCCGACAGTTCTGCGACGGTCTGCGCCACCTCGTCGGCGTTGCGAGCACAGATGCCCACGTTTGTGCCCTCTGCCGCGAAGGTCTGCGCAATGGCGCGGCCGATGCCTTTGGTGCCACCGGTGACCAGCGCGTTGAGTCCCTTGAGTCCGAGGTCCATGTGAGTTCCTTTGGTTGTGGGCTTCAGCCCGGGGCGAGATAGGTCTTGGAAATGCCGGCGCCGACCGTGTACTTGGGGTCCACGAAATTGCCGAGTCGCACCTGGCCGCATTGGCTCAGCATCATGTAGGCGTCCCAGCGGTCGTATCCGTACTCCGCTTCCATCCACAGCACCAGCTCGCGGTACGCGATGCGGGTGGCGTCTTCGAGCGGACGTGCGCTGCCGATGGCCATGATCACGCGCTCGTTCTCGAGCCGCGGCCAGTCGAGCCGCCAGCCCTTGATGAGATCGACCTGGATGGTGGTGGTGCTGGGGTACTCGACGGCAGTGCCGCAGACCTCGCCGTCGCCCTGGCAGGCATGCGCGTCGCCGATGAAGAGCCGCGCACCCGGGCTCTGTACCGGCAGGTAAGTGATGCTGCCCGGCCCCATGTCGGGCAGGTCCATGTTGCCGCCGTGCTGGTCGGGCGTGAGCGTATTGATGGAATCGATTTCGGGCGAGCAACTCAGCGTGCCGATGTGCGGCCGGTACGGCAGCGTGACGCGCTTACTCCAGTAGACGCCCTGCTCGTCGAGGTCGATCTTGCGGACGATCTCGGGCAGCGGATCGGCCAGCAGCGCGGTAAACGCCGTGCCGCTGAGCGCGCCGAAGTGCGGGATCATTGCGCAGGTGCCACGTGGGTTGGGACCACGCGGTGCCATCGACTCGATGTACACCGCGACCACGTCGCCCTTCTCGGCGCCCTCGACCATGATCGGGCCGTTCTGCGGGTTCACGAAGGGCATGGTGAGCACGCGCGACGGCAGGTCCTGCTCGGTCTTGATCGCACCTTCGAAGGCATCGCGCGTCTCGACCACGACACGGTCTCCGGGCCGAACGTGCAGCACCGGGTCGGAGTACGGGCCAATGGTGTAGTGGTACTTGCCCTGCTTCGCTTCGGTCAGCTGGTGAAGGTCGGGCGTGCGGCCCTGCGCCACGCCGCGCGTTCGCATGATGGAGGTGTCGAGCCAGGTCATCGGTGTGCTTCTTTCAGGATGAATTCGGTCGCGCTGACACTTTATGCGCCGGCCGCGGCACCGGCTTTCGGTAGGGTGCGAAAAGCCCAGTCGACTCCCGTGTTGCGAAGTGCACCGCGCCCGGCCTCGAGCAGCCGCACCTTGCGCGTCGGGTCGGCCGATGGTCGGCTCGCCAGCACGGACGTTTAGAGTGCCGGGTGTCGCTGATGCCAGTCGGTGGCCTGCTGAAAGGCCCAGCCGGCACGCACCAGCAACTCTTCCTCGAAATGGCGCGAAACGAACTGGAAAGCGACCGGCGTGCCGGCATCGGTGAAGCCACCGGGCAGCGTGATGGTCGGGCTGCCGCTGGTGTCGAGCGGGCAGGTGTAGCGCAGCATCGCGGACATCATTTCGGCGTCGGTACCGAAGGTCAGCATGCGTTCGAGCGTGGGAGACGCTACGCCTTGCGACGGCATCAACAGCAGGTCGATGCCCTCGAACATCGCTCGCACCTTCCCGGTGAACGCCAAGCGGTTGAGCACGATCTTCTGGTAGTCCATGCCGGTCTGCGCATGGCCCAGGTCGAGCAGGCCCGACAGCGCCGGGCCGTACATGTCCTTGCGTGCCGGGTAGGTCGACTGGTGCACCACTGCAGCTTCGATACCGCAGAGCGGGAACCAGTCGACGATGACCTGCGCCGGGTCGGGGAAAGTCACTTCGCGCACGTCTGCTCCAAGTTCGCGCACGGCAGCCAGTGCGCCGACCATCACCTTGAGGGTGGCGGCGTCGACGCCTTCTTCGTTCCAGCGCGAGTCGATGCCAACGCGCAGGCCGCGCAGGCCGCGCTTCATGCCGGCGAGGTAGTTGGGCACGGCCGCCAAGCTGGCGGTCGGGTCTTTCGGATCGGCGCCGGCAATGGCACCGAGCATCGCGCCGGCGTCGGCCGCGCTGCGCGTCATCGGGCCGATATGGTCGAGCGTCGCAGCCAGTTCGAATGCACCGTAGCGGCTCACACGGCCCCAGGTCGGCTTGAGGCCGGTGAGCCCGTTGGCGGACGAGGGAAAGCGGATCGATCCGCCCGTATCAGTGCCGAGCGAGCCGTAGCAAAGCCCGGCCGCCGTGGCCACGCCCGAGCCACTCGACGAAGCGCCCGACCAATGGGCCGCATTCCACGGGTTGACGGGTGGCGTGACGGTCGGATGATGGTCGGCGTAGGCGCTTTCGGTGAGCTGCAGCTTGCCGAGGATGACGGCGCCGGCTTCGCGCAGCTTGCGCACAGCGGTGCCGTCTTCGGTCGGCACGAAGTCCTTGTAGAGCGTCATGCCGGCCGCCGTGGCCACACCCTGGGTCCAGCACAGGTCCTTTACCGCCACGGGCACGCCGTGCAGCGGCCCGCGAATCTCGCCCCTGGCGATCTCGGCCTCCGCCTTGCGCGCGTCGGCCAGCGCCTGCTCGGCCATCACGGTCACGTAGCTCTTGAGCGCGCCGTCGACTTTGCCGATGCGGTCGAGCTGCGCCTGCGTGACCTCGACCGGCGAGAGTTCCTTCTTTTGAATGCGCTGGCCGATATCGACCAGCTCCAGGTAATGCAAATCGTTGGTCATCCATGTACTCCTGTGTATTGACTCATGATTTCGAAATCGCCCAAGTGCTCGCGCGGGATCTCCTCGCCGATCTGGCCGCGCTTGATAACGAGCACGCGTTGCGACACCGCGGCGATGAATTCGAGGTTCTGCTCGACCAGCACGATCGTCAGCTTCATGCGGTCGCGCAGCGACGCCAGTGTCTCGGCGATCTCTTCGATGATCGAAGGCTGGATGCCTTCGGTCGGCTCGTCGAGCAGCAGCAGCGTGGGCTTGCCGGCCAGCGCGCGCGCCAGCGACAGCAGCTGCTGCTCGCCGCCGGAGAGCGATCCACCAGGCCGGTCGAGCAGCGGCTTGAGCCTTGGAAAGTCCTGCAGCAATGCCTCGATCGTGTCGAGCGAGCGCTCGCCGGTCTTGACCAGGCCCATGCGCAGGTTGTCCATCGCGCTCAGCGTCGGAAATATCTCCCGCCCCTGCGGCACGTAGGCCATGCCGAGCTTGGCCCGCGCGTGCGGTGCGTAGCGCGTGACGTCGGTGTCGTTGAAGCGGACCGTGCCGGTCGTGGCGCGCAACGCGCCGATCAGCGTGCGCAGCATGGTCGTCTTGCCCATGCCGTTGTGGCCGAGGATGCCGACCGATTCGCCCGTCGCTATCCGCAGCGAGATGTCGTGCAGCACGGGGATGGCGCCGTAGCCGGCGTGAAGGCCAGAGACTTCCAGCATGCGTGGCTCCGGTCAGTGCGGCTTCTTGCCGAGATAGATCTGCTGGATCAACGGGTCGCTCATGATGCGGTCCGGCGTGTCTTCCATGATCACTGCGCCCTGGTGCAACACAGTGACCTTGCGCGCGATCATGCGGATGAAGTTCATGTCGTGCTCCACCACCACCAGCGCATGCTGGCGGTTGATTTCCAGGATGAGCTCGGCGGTGCGCGCCACCTCGGCGTCGCTCATACCGGCGGCGGGCTCGTCGAGCAGGATGAGCGGCGGATCGGCCGCGATCACCACGCCGATTTCGACCCATTGCCGCATGCCGTGCGCGAGCAGCCCGGCCTGCACGTTGCGATACGCTGCCATGCCAACGCGCTCCAGCGTTTCGCCCGTGATGCGATTGGCATGCGCGGTGCTGTTGAGCCGGCGCGCCGACAGCCACACGTTCTCCCAAACGCTGAGTCCGTTGAACAAGCTCGGCACCTGCGTCTTGATGCCGATGCCGAGACGGCCCGGCTCGTGCGGCTGCATGTTGGAGATGTCCTTGCCCCGAAAAAGGATCTGCCCCGAAGTCGGTTTGACCTGCCCGGTCAGCAGCTTGAAGAAGGTGCTCTTACCGGCGCCGTTAGGGCCGATCACGCAGCGCAGCTCGTTCTCGGCCAGCGAGAAGTTGACGTCGCGCGTGGCATGCACACCGCCGAAGCGCACGTTGAGGCCGCGGGTTTCGATCAGCGGCGTCATTGCACCTGCTCCGAAGTCGTCAGTGCGCGTGGCGATTCAACCAAAGCTGCACCGACTGCGGCAGCTGACGAAGCGGGTTTGGGCGAGGGCTTGGGTGCGGGCGAAACCGCAGGCCGCCGCATGCGGCGCCACGCCAACTCAAGCAATTGCCCGATGCTGGGCACGATGCCCTTGGGCACCAGCAGCACGAACACCACCAGGATGCCGCCCAGCACCAGGTTCGAGTTGAAGACCTGCTGCGTGCCGATCTGCGAGGTGAGCCACTGGATCGCGACCGCGCCGACCACCGGGCCGACCAATGTTCCCAGCCCACCGACGATGACCCAAATGATGATCTGAGCCGATTGTGCGAGCCCGAAGATCGTGGGGCTGGTGAACGCGCCCCAGTTGGCGAACAGGCAGCCGGCCAGGCCCGCGATGGCGCCACCGAGCATGAAGCTGAAGAGCTTATATGCACGGGCGTCGTAGCCCAGCAGCAGCACGCGCTGCTCGTTCTCCTTGGCCGCGATGATGACGCGCCCGATCTTCGAGGCGATCAGCACGCGCAGCAGGACGTAGACCATCAGCAGGCAGGTGAAGGTGACGTAGAACAGGTCTTTGGGCGTCAGCACTTCGTCTTGTTGCCCGGGCCAGTTGAGCGTCGGTATCGCCGGAATGCCGTTGAAGCCGCCGAGCGGCGCGCTGCCGATGCGCCATTCCGGACCGGCCGTCGAGTTGATCAGGTTGAACAGGATGAGCGTGACCGTCAGCGTGATCACGCCCATGTACACATCGGACAACCGGCCATAGAAAATCACGTAGCCGAGCAGCGTGGCAAACAGCGCCGGCACCACGATCGCGAGCAGAAATGGCACGGTGCTGTCGCCCATGTTCACCACCGCGATAGCGTAGGTGTACGAGCCCAGCCCGAAGAACGCGGCCTGCCCGAAGCACAGGATGCCGCCAAAGCCCCAGATGAAGGCCAAGCTAACCGACAAGATCGCCATCACCGCATAGATGGTGACCTCGATCAGCGTGTAATCGTCCATGACGCCGGGCAGCCCGAACATCAACGCGATGCCGATCGCGAGACACAGCGCGGCACTCCCCCAGGAGTTGGCGAATCGATTCACAAAGAGCCTTTGAAGAAGCGGCCGGTGATGCCTTGCGGCAACAGGCGCAGCATGATGATGGCGGCCAGCAGCAGTGCCACCTCGCCCAGCACCGGCGTGGTGACGAAGGTGGCGAGCTGGTTGATGGCACCGAACAGCGACGAGGCGCCGAGCAGGCCGGCGAGGATCGCCGGTCCGCCGCCGATCACGGTGATGAAGGCCTTGGCCACGAAGGCCGCGCCCATGGTCGGCACCACGCCGGTCAATGGCGCGAGCAATCCGCCAGCCAGCCCTGACAACGCCGCACCGACCGCGAAGGTCACCGAGTACACGCGGCTCGGGCTGATGCCGAGCGCGTTGGCCATGTCGGGCTTTTGCATGGTGCCGCGTGCGATCAAGCCGAACTGCGTGCGCGTGAGCACAAAGCGGATGGCGAGCGAAAGTACGACGGCGACCGCGATGATCACCAACGTGTAGCCACTGACCGAATACGCACCGATCGAAAAGCTGCCGAGCGGCGCCGAGACGCCGGCCGTGGTGTTGCCCGCCACCGAAGTGACGATGCCCACCAGCAGCAGCGACAGACCCCAGGTCGCCAGCATGGTGTCGACCATGCGGCCGTAGAGGCGGCGAATGACCAGCCGCTCCAGCACCACACCGACGATGCCGACCGCGATCGGCGCGACGATGAATATCGCGACCCAGAGGTTGATCCCCACCTTGAGCGCGGCGATCACGGCATACGCACCGAGCATCATGAACTCGCCATGTGCGAGATTGATGACCTTCATCATTCCAAAGATGACAGCCAGACCGGCCGAGATGATGACCAGGCTCGCCACCGCGTAGAGCACCTGGATGAAAACGATGAGTGCGAGATCCATGTCGGCGCGCTTCTCCTTTTGCCTTGCCTAACCTTGGCCTATGCCTTGATCACGTACTGCTGGTTGTCCTTCGGGTTCTTCTTCAGATTGCAGACCGCACTGGTGTCGACCGGCGGCTGCTGCTGGAACGTCTCCACGATGTTGAGCTGCTTGTTGCGGACCTCGGCGATCCTCACATTGAGCACGCAGTGGTGCGTCTCGGGGTCGATCGACACCTTGCCGCTCGGGCCGTCGATTGTGATGCCGCTCTCCAGCGCCGCGATCATCTTCTCGCGGTCGATGGAACCCGCCTTCTTGACAGCCTCTGCCCACAGCTTGAAGCCCTGGTAGGTGCCCATCGCGAGTTCGGTGATGTTCGGATAGTCGGCACCGAAGCGCTTGTAGAAGCGCTCCTTGAAAGCCTTGTTCTCCGGCGTGTCGACGTTCTGGAAATAGTTGTACGAGACCAGGAAGCCATCCGCCTCGGCGGGCGACAGAACGATATGCTCGTTGCCGCCGGCAAAGGTGGTCGATGCGAGCGGAATCTTCTTGGTGAGGCCTGCTGCGGCCCATTGGCGGTAGAAAGCGATGTGCGCGCCACCGACCAGCGCGGAGACGATCATGTCGGGCTTGGCCTGCTCGATCTTCGAGATGGTTGGACCGAAGTTCGTGACGTCGAGCGGGAAGAAGTCGATGGATGCGACCGAGCCCCCGTTTTCCTGTACGAACTTCTTGACCCACTGCGACGTGATCTGGCCGTAGTTGTAGTCGGCCGCCACCACGTAGACCTTCTTGCCCCACTTCTTCATGGCATACGGAACGAGCTTGGCAACGGTCTGGCCCGGCGTGACGCCAGTGCAGAAGGTGTTGCGGTCGCACACGCCACCTTCGTACTGCGTGTTGTAGAAATAGAGCGTCTTGTTGCGCGTGAGCACCGGGCGAATCACCTCTCGCGAGGCGGACGTAATGCCACCCATCACGACCGTCGACTTGTCCTTTAACGCCGACTGTTGCGCGAACTGCGCATAGAGCTGCATGTTCGATTGCGGGTCGTACGTCGCGAGCTTGATCTTCTTGCCGAGCAACCCGCCGGCAGCGTTCTGCTCCTCGACCGCGAGCGTCATGCAGTCGGCCATCGGCTTGCCGTAGATGTCGAGCCCGCCCGACATGTCGATGATGCTGCCGACGACGATTTCGTCGGCGGCCATGGCAGCCATCGGGAACAGCGGCAAGGCGGAACCGGCGAGTGCGGCGGCGGAACCGTGGATGAAGGAACGACGATCCATGAACAAACTCCTCGAAGATTAACGGCGGGTGCCGTCGTGGTTTTATTGAAAGAAGAACTGCGGAACGAAAATTGGAAGGACAGGGGCCGAGCTCAGATGGCCTTCCAGTCGCCGGCCTGCTCGAATGCGAAGGCGGCGCGGTAGATCGTGGCTTCGTCGTAGAACTTGCCGACCAGCATCATCCCGACCGGCATGCCATCGACCAGGCCGCACGGCACGCTCATGGCCGGATGGCCGGTCACGTCGAACGGGCAGCAGTTGGGCAGCATTTCGAAGGCACGGCCGATCACTTCCTCGACCGGTGCACCAGCGGCGGGCAACGGCGTGGCGGTCATGGGCAGGGTGGGCATAAGGAGCAGGTCGAAGTTGGCGAGCGAGCTGTCGTAGGCGGCCGTCAACTGGCGCGACAGATTCTGCGACTTGGCGTAGAAGTGGCCGCGGTAGTGCTGGATGAAATACTCGCCCAGCACCATGGTGAGCTTGAGCGTTTCCGACAACTCGTCGGCCCGCTGTTTCCAGCCCGCGTGGAAGTCGACCATGCTGGTGACGTACAGGCCCTTCCAGTTGAAGCCGTGCCCGTTGTCCTTCATCATTTGCTGGGTCGCGCCCTCGGCCGCGATCGGCAACCAGATCGCCGGACCGACCGCATGCATGGGCACCGACACTTCGCTCACGATGGCGCCGAGCCCGGTGAACACCTCGGCCGCCTTGCGCACCTTTTCGTTCACCAAAGGGTCGGACTGCGGCCAGCCGAAGCCTTCGGTGACGATGCCGATGCGCATGCCCTTGACGCCGCCTTTCATGAGTTCGGCGTAGGGCTTGGATTCCTGGCCCGCATGCTGACGCGGGTCGAGCCCATCGGGCCCCGCAAGCACTTCGAGCATCAGCGCGTTGTCGGTGACGTTGTTGGTCATCGGACCGGTGTGGTCGATGGTCAGCTCGATCGGCATCACGCCGGTGTAGGGCACGAGTCCGTGCGTGGCCTTCATGCCATAGATACCGCAGTAGGAAGCGGGCATGCGGATCGAGCCGCCCTGGTCGCCACCGATGGCGAGGTCGACTTCTCCAGCGGCGACCAGCGCTGCGCTGCCGGACGACGAGCCGCCCGCCGAATACCCCATGCGGTGCGGGTTGTGCACCGGCCCCGACGAACTGGTGTGCGAGCCGCCGGAAAAGCAGAAGTACTCGCAGACCGACTTGCCCACCACCGTGGCGCCGGCGTCGAGCAGACGTGTGACGACCGTCGCGTCGACGTTCGGCATGTAGCCCTCGAGCGTGGAGGCGCCGTTCATCATGGGCACGCCGGCCAGGCACACGTTGTCTTTGAGCACGACCGTCTTGCCGTCGAGCTTGCCGCCCGGCTTGCCTTTGATCGTGGTCTTGATGTACCAGGCGCCGTACTTGTTTTCTTCGCCAGAGGGGCGGTAGCCGGGCGTGCGCGCGTAGCTGACGACGGGCTGGTAGTCGGGCATCGCATCGATCACATCGTAGGCATCGAAGTTGCCCTGCAGCAGCGCGTTATAGCTGGCCGCTTGCGATTCGGACAGATGGATGCCGAGACTCAGGGCAACGTCTTGCAACTGGTCGATGGTGGGGCGCTTGATGGCCATGGCTGACTCCGTCTTTTGCGTTGAATGTTGACCGAATTTTGTGAGTCGATAGTTCCTACGTCAAGCATTTTATTTTCCTTGGAAAATAAAATGCGTCGATCCACCGCTTCTAAAAACGTGTCAGCACGCGAAAAGTATTGCCCTCGGCGCGTGCAAGATAGATCGGCACGCGGTTGATGCCACTGCCGTCGTATGCGGCGTCGCGGGCACTGCGGTAAACCAGTGGCGCGTGGCCCAGGTGCTTGCGGTCGATGTCCGTCTGGAGATGGCCGTCGAGCAGCGCCGCGAGGAAATGCATGCCTTCGTAGGTCGACTGGCCGAAGGTGTTGAGCGTGGGTGCGCGTTCGCCGAAGTGCGCGTGATAGCGCTCCTTGAACGCCAGGTTGGACTCGGTGTCGAGCGTGGCGAAATAGCCGCACGCGACATAGAGTTCCTCCGAGTTGTCGGCGCCGATTCCCAGCAGCTCGTTCTCTCCAACGGCACACGACAGGCGCAGCATTTCGCGGTGCAGCCCGGCACGGCCGAACGCTCGGTTGAACTCGATGGCATCTTGGCCGACGAGGGACACCAGTACGGCGTCGGCACGGCACTGCCGCAGCGCGTCGAGCGCTGCCGAAAAATCCGTAGTGCCGAACGGAACGTAGCTCTCGCCGACCATGGCAGCGCCTGCCTCGGCGATGTAGCCGCGCGCCATGCGATGCGACATTTGCGGCCAGATGTAGTCGTTGCCGATCGCGAACCAGCGCCGTGGGCGTTTTCGCTGGCCCAGCCAGGCGATGGATGGCTGCAGTTGGCGGGCCGTGGTCTCACCGATCGCGAACACGCCAGCGGACGACTCTCCACCTTCATATAGCGGGGTGTAGATGATAGGAATCTGGCCACCGACGGCGCGCAGGATGCGTTGGCGCACTGCACTGGTGTGCATGCCGATGATCGCGTCGATATCGCCAGCGTGCACCAGTTCGGTCAGTGCGGCCTCGATGTCGGCTGAGTCGTCTGCGGCGTTGACCGTCAGCAAACGGCAGGACCGGCCGCCGATACCGGCCTCGCGGTTGAGTTCAGACACTGCGAGCTTCGCGCACGCGAGCGCCGACGGCCCCCATATACCTGCCGATCCGCCGAGCGGCACGCAGAGCGCGATATTGAGTTCCGTACGCGCTAGCGGTGGGTGCGGGGGACGCGGCAAGTGCCAGGTGCCGCCATTCGGCGCAGGTACGGGCGAGCGACGCATGACCGATTCAAGGGATGAAAACATCGGAGCTCCCAGGCATTGCACCAAGATGGCAACAGGGATTGAAGTGTCGCAAAAATCGCGCCAATGCTTTCCAAGGAAAACGATCGTTGCTAAACTGGAAAGATACCCTGCGTCTTCATGACAAAGCCTACCGCCACACCCATGCCTGAGCAAGACATCTCACAGTACCTGGCCTATCTGCTGGCCTCCGCCAACCGGCGCATGCGCATCGGGCTGGCGCAGTCGATCGCTGCTGAAGAGGTGACAGAAGAGCACTGGCGCATCCTCCAGGTGCTCGCCGACGAGTACGGGCGCTCGATGGGTGATCTGGCGGAGACGGTGCTGCTCAACCACCCGGCGTTGACGAAGAACATAGACAAATTGGTGAGCCGGGGCTTGGTGCAGCGTGCGGCCGACGCATCGGACAGCCGTCGCGTGCTCGTCTACATCAGCGACCTCGGGCTCGAAACGGTGGCGCGCCTGAAGAAGAGCGTCGACGCGCACCACGGTCAGCTGGAAGAGGCGCTGGGGCCGCGCAAGACCAGTCAGCTCAAGAAGCTGCTCGAAAGCTTCATCGAGGAGTGCGAGACGCACTGAGCCGGCCGGTGCGCTTGGGCTCCTGGCCTTGCCGGGCCGACTCGCGCAACAGCCCCACCATCGCATTGCAGGCGGCCGACGGCTCGGCTTCGCTGCGCAGCAGCAGCCCGACCGGTTCTTCGGTGCCGGATGTCTGGATGCGCAGCCGTGACAGCGTGCCGGCCTGCAGGTCGTCGTGGACAGCGCCTAGCGGCGTGATCCAGACCGCATCGGACTGCGCCACCAACGCGCGCGCCACCATCAGGTCCAGCGTCTCCAATGCGTTTGGTGGCACTGCGAGGCCGCGCGCGGAAAAGAAACTCTCGGTGCTGTGGCGCGGGATCGTGCCCTCGGCGAACAACACGAGCGGATAGGCGAGCACCGCCTGTACCGACGCTGCACGCCGGGCCAGCGGGTGCCCATTCCGTGCCACGAACACCAGCGGCTCGGCGTAGAGCAACTCGAAGCTCAAGCCCTTCATCAGCTGCGGATCGCTCATGCGGCCAGCGACGAGGTCGAGTTCTCCTGCGCGCAACGCGTCGAGCAGCACCGCGTTGGCAGCGCTCTTCACGGTCACCTGCAATGCTGGCCAATGGCTGCGCAGGCGGGCCAGCGCCAGCGGCAGCAGCGCGGGTGCCACGCTCGGCAGCGCGCCGATGCGCAACCGCTCTAGTCGGTCACCCGCAGTGGGCGCGATCGCCTGCGCGCTGGCGTCCACCGCCTCCAGCACGCGCAGCGCGTGGCCGAGCAACTGCTCGCCCATCGGCGTCAGGCCCTGAACGCCGCGCCGACCGGCACTGCTGCGCTCGACCAGACGCGTGCCGGCAAGCGTCTCGAGCTCTGCCAATGTCTTCGAAATGGCCGGCTGGCTCAGCGCCAGTCGCTCCGCTGCCCGTGCCAAATGGCGCTCCTGCGCGATCGCGACGAAGCATCGCAAATGACGCAGTTGCACGTTGCGAGCGAAGGCCAGCGAGGAAAGAAGGGGGACGGTTTTCAATTACCTTTGATTATCGAAAAAGACGGAATCTTCAATTTACATGATCGGAGGCGACTTCTAAAGTAAGGCCCGCCGTTGAAATACCGACGAGACATCCTCAAGAAATTCAGACTGGACACAAAAAACATGCTGGACCGAAACCCAAAGCCCCTGGCGACGCTCTCACCGCGCGACTGGGCCAGCCATCCCTCGTACATCTACCCGGGCTACAAGTCGACCTTGAAGCGCGGCCCGCAACAGCCGCTGATTCCACTCAAGGCATCGCTCGGCGAACTGCAGCAACCGGTCTACGGACACAACGCCATCGGCGAGTTCGACCACGACCTGACGCGCAACGCGCGCAAGAACGGCGAGCCGTTGGGCGAACGCATGATCCTGACCGGCCAGGTGCTCGACGAGCGTCGACGCCCGGTCGCCAACACGCTGGTCGAGCTGTGGCAGGCCAACGCGTCGGGCCGCTATGTGCACAAGGTCGACCAGCACGATGCGCCGCTCGATCCCAACTTTCTCGGTGCCGGGCGCTGCCTGACCGACAGCGAAGGCCGCTATCGGTTTCTGACCATCAAGCCAGGCGCCTATCCCTGGGGCAATCATCCCAACGCATGGCGCCCACAGCACATTCACTTGTCGCTGTTCGGCCAGCATTTTGCGAGCCGCCTGGTGACGCAGATGTACTTTCCCGGAGACCCGCTGATGCAGTACGACCCGATGATCACCGGCACGCCGGAGCGCTATCGCAACCGCTTGATCGCCGACTTCAGCCTCGACGTCACCCAAGAAGGCTACGCACTGGGCTACCAGTTCGACATCGTGCTGCGCGGCGCCGACGAAACGCCGTTCGAAAACCGTTGATGGTCCACCAGACAAAGACACCGACAAGGAGACTCGCACCATGATGAGCGCACTGGAAGCCGACTTCGGCCAGACCCCTTCCCAAACCGTAGGCCCCTACTTCGCCTACGGCCTCACCGCCTCGCAATATGGCTACGACTTCGACCAGCCTTTTGACGCCGTGCTGGCGCTCGAAAACGCCAGAGGCGAGCGCATTCGGGTCGAAGGTCGCGTGATCGACGGCGACGGCAATGTGATCGGCGATGCGCTGGTCGAGATCAGCCAGCCCGATGGCGAAGGTCGCTATCCACAAACGGTCGACGACGCGCGAAGCTCGAGCTTTCGGGGATTCGGCCGCTGCGGCACGGGCACCGAAAGCGGCAATCGCTTCGTATTCCATACGGTGAAGCCCGGCGCCGAAACATTGGGCGAGGCACCGCACATCAACGTCATCGTGACGATGCGAGGGCTGTTGCTGCACACCTTCACGCGAATCTATTTCAGCGACGAAGCGGGTGCCAACGCGAATGACACCATGCTGCAAAGCGTACCCGCCGATCGCCGCGGCACGTTGATCGCGGAACGCGTGGCGCAAGACGGCGCGGTGCGATATCGCTTCGACATTCGTATGCAGGGCGATGGCGAAACGGTGTTCTTCGACGTCTGAACCCGGTTTGCCGTGCAATGACGCGCCGCAAGATCGCGTTGTGAGCTCGACCGTAAAAAAGCCCGCTGCGAGCGGGCTTTTTCAATGGTGCGGGGACGCCTGACCGGGCGTCTTCACCGGCATCTTCAATCAGACCGGTGAATGAGCGACTCGGGCACCGTTTTCACTTCGCCCGGCAACGTGCTGATGTAGCTGGCCAGCACCTTAAGTTCAGCCACGCTATACCTCTTGGCTTGCCCGCCCATGATGGCGTTGGCACGGCCGACCATCGGATGGTTGTCGGCCTTGTACGCCTTGAGTGCGACGAAAAGATAGTCCGGATACTGGCCGGCCAGCTTGGGCACGGAGCCGTCGTTCGGCATGTTGAAGTTGGCGCCATGGCACTTGGTGCAGGCGTTCGCCGAATCCCGCGCGATGAGTGCTTCGACTTCCTTGCTGGGCGCCTTGGCCAACGCAGCCGGCGGCGCGGCGCCTTCTTTCAGGCCGAGCTGGCTGTAGTACGCAGCGAGGTCGACGATGTCTTGCGGGGCGAGGGTATCGGCGATGGCACGCATCGTCGGGTGCTTGCGATCGCCGCCCTTGTACGCAGTGAGTGCCGACACGATGTAGGTGGCGCTTTGGCCCGCAATCATCGGCACCTTGTGGATCTCGGGGAAGCTCGCCTGGTACCCGACGATGCCGTGGCAACCCACGCACATGGCAATCTTTTTGGAGCCGTCTTTTGCGTTGCCGGTGAGCGTTTGGGACTGGGCCGAAAACGTCACGCAAGCGACAGCGAAGGCAAATATCGTGGTCAACAACTTGTTCATTTTGCGCGCACAATCTCGTGGAAATTTCGGTTTCTCTATCAGCTTTCGATTATATGCGGCGGCTCACGCGGCGGCTCTCAGCAGCCCCGTGCGGAATGCGCCTCACTGGCCGCATAGCGACTCGACTGTCTTCTTTTATCCACCCTCCTGTTGCAGCTACATCCATGAAATTCAAGGGTTCAGACAACTACGTTGCCACGCAAGACCTGATGCTGGCAGTCAACGCCGCCATCACGCTCAAACGGCCCCTGCTCGTCAAGGGCGAACCCGGCACCGGCAAGACGATGCTGGCCGAAGAAGTGGCGCAAGCACTCGAACTGCCGCTGCTCCAATGGCACATCAAGTCGACCACCAAGGCGCAACAGGGTCTGTATGAATACGACGCCGTCAGCCGCCTTCGCGATTCGCAACTGGCAGACGTCGACGGTGGCGAGCGCGTCAAGAACATACACAACTACATCCTGAAGGGCGTGTTGTGGCAAGCCTTCACGGCAGAAGAACCGGTGGCACTGCTGATCGACGAAATCGACAAGGCCGACATCGAATTTCCGAACGACCTGCTGCGCGAAATCGACCGCATGGAGTTCTATTGCTACGAGACGCGCGAGCTCATTCGCGCCAAGCACCGGCCGCTGGTGTTCATCACCTCGAACAACGAGAAAGAACTGCCCGACGCTTTTCTGCGCCGCTGCTTCTTCCACTACATCAAGTTTCCAGACGCCTCCACGATGAAGCAGATCGTCGACGTGCACTTCCCCGGTCTGAAGCAGGAATTGCTGACTGCTGCGATGAAGACGTTCTACGACGTGCGCAACTTGCCGGGCCTGAAGAAGAAGCCTTCGACCTCCGAGCTGCTCGACTGGCTCAAGCTGCTGGTGGCTGAAGACATTCCGCTCGAAGCGTTGCAGAGCAAGGAAGACAAGGTGGCAGTGCCGCCGCTGGTCGGCGCGCTGCTCAAGAACGAACAGGACGTGACGCTGTTCGAGAAGCTCGTCTTCATGCAGCGCAACAACCGCTGAGGCCATGGCTCAAACACCGCACCCGACGAGCCAGTTGCTCATTCTCGGCGTCGCGCAGGCGGTGCTGTTCGTCCTCGGCGGCTTGCTGGGTCGCTGGATCGGCATTGCGTTCGGCATCGATGCCTTTGCCAGCGCCGGCTACAGCGCCCGCGAAATGATCGGCATCCTGCTCGTCGGCCTCGGTGCCGGTGGCGGGCTGCAGTTGGCGCGTGTCTGGTACGCGCGCCGGTATGGAAACCCCAGAGGCTGAACAGATGGCTTTCGTCGAACCGATCACTCTCTCGTCGCGCGGCATCGCCTTGGTGCCGCTGGCGCTCTCGCACGAAGTGGGCTTGGGCGCCGCAGCGGCCGATGGCGAGTTATGGAAATTGCGTATTACCTCGGTGCCCGAGCCGCAAGACACGCGCGGCTACATCGAGACCGCATTGCAGATGCGCGAGGCCGGCAATCGATTCGCCTTCGCTGTGACCGAACAGGCCACCGGCACCGTGCTTGGCAGTACCAGCTATCACGACATCCTGCCCGCAGTGAAACGCGTCGAGATCGGCTACACCTGGTATGCGAAGCGCTGCCAGCGCACGCACGTCAACACCACCTGCAAGCTGCTGATGCTGAGCCACGCGTTCGAGGTGCTCGGCTGCAACGTGGTCGGATGGCGCACCGACAACTTCAACCACGCGTCGCAGCGCGCCATCGAGCGGCTCGGCGCCCGCAAAGACGGCGTGATCCGCGGCCATGCGATGCGCCGCGACGGCACCATCCGCGACACGGTGATGTACAGCCTGCGCTCGGGCGAATGGCCGGAGGTCAAGGCGCAACTGCTCTATCTGCTCGACAAGCCACGTGCGCAAGCAAACGACAAGGAGTGATCCGCCATGCTGATCGACTTTTTCTACACCCTGCGATCGGCCAAGTTGCCGGTGTCGGTCAAGGAATACCTGGTGCTGCTCGAAGCGCTGAAGGCCGACGTGGTCGGACCCAACTCCGACGATGCTTTCGGCCTCGATGACTTCTACTATCTGAGCCGCACTTCGCTGGTCAAGGACGAGAAGCACTACGACAAGTTCGATCGTGCCTTTGCCAGCTACTTCAAGGGCGTCGACACGCTGACCGACTTCACCAAGGAAGTGCCACTCGACTGGCTTCGCAAAACGCTGGAGCGCGAGTTCACCGCCGAAGAAAAAGCCAAGATAGAAAAGATGGGCTGGGACGAGCTCATGGAAACATTGAAGAAGCGTTTCGAGGAGCAAAAGGAGCGGCACGAAGGCGGCAACAAGTGGATCGGCACCGGCGGCACATCGCCTTTCGGCAACGGCGGCTACAACCCGCAAGGCGTGCGCATCGGCGGTGCCGGCAAGAACAAGAGCGCGGTCAAGGTGTGGGATCAGCGCGCTTACAAGGACTACGACGACAGCCAGGAACTGGGCACGCGCAACATCAAGATCGCGCTACGGCGCCTGCGCAAGTTCGCGCGCGAAGGTCATGAAGAAGAACTCGACCTCGACCACACCATCCAGTCGACCGCAGCCAACGCCGGCTATCTCGACATCAAGATGCGGCCCGAGCGCCACAACAACGTCAAGGTGCTGTTGCTGATGGACGTGGGCGGCACCATGGACGAACATATCCAGCGCGTCGAAGAGCTGTTTTCAGCTGTCAAGACCGAGTTCAAGCACCTCGAGTTCTATTACTTCCACAACTGCGTCTACGACTTCATGTGGAAGAACAACAAGCGGCGCTTCTCGGAAAAGTTCGCTACGGTCGACATCCTGCGCAAGTACAACAAGGACTACAAGCTCATCTTCGTCGGCGACGCCACGATGAGCCCCTACGAGATCCTGCAGCCGGGCGGCAGCGTCGAATACAACAACGAAGAAGCGGGCGCCGAATGGATGGCGCGCCTGACGCATGCTTTCCCCAAATTCGCCTGGATCAACCCGGAGCCCCAGGGTGTCTGGCAGTACCGCCAGAGCATCGCCGTGATGCAGCAGCTGGTGTCCAACCGCATGTATCCGCTCACGCTCAAGGGGCTGGAAGAGGCGATGCGCCTGCTTTCCAAATAACGTCGACCAGAACATTGATCCGGATCAAACTGAAAATTTGAGCATTTCGCTACTTTCAGATACATTAATACAAACGTACACACATTCGACCCTTAAGCCCAACACATCATGTCGATCAGCGTCCCGCCCGAAATCTTTACATCGGCCACGGAGGCTGCGTCCATCGGACAGTTGGAGCGCGCTCCCGTCGCTAACACGGTAACCATCCGCGGCGTCCGGCTGCCATTGGATGAACTGGTCAACTACAAGCTCTTCGAGCCGGAGCAGCGCCAGCGCTTTCGCGATGAGTTGCTGGTCGCAAAGCCTTTTCCGCATCTGGTGATCGAAGGCATCTTCAATCCGCGCCTGCTGGAGCTGGTGCTCGAAGAATTCGAAACGCTCACGACGGGCGGCTGGCTCGACGTCAAGAGCCGCTACGAATCGTTTCGCCGATCGGTGATCGGGGCTCGCCTCGGGCCGGCTTCCCAAATTTACTTCGACATCGTCAACTCGGGCTGGTTCACCGAATGGGTGTCGAGCATCACAGGCCGCCCGTACCTGCTGCCCGACCCGCAATTGCATGGCGGCGGCCTGCACGAGAGCCGCACCGGCGCCTCGTTCGCGATCCATCGCGATTTCGGACGCCACACCGAATCGGGGCTGGTCAACGAGATGGTGTTCATCACCTATCTCAACAAGGGATGGGAGCCGACCTGGGGCTCCGCGCTGGAGCTCTGGGACAAGAAGAAAAACGCCTGCATCACCAAGGTGCAGCCGGAGTTCGGCCGCAGCGTTTTCATGCTGCACGGCAAGGCCAGCTACCACGGTCATACCGATCCACTGAACGCGCCCGACGGCCGGCCGCGGCGTTCGATCGCTGCCTACTACTACAGCAGCCCCGAGGCCGGCAAACCGAGTCGCGACATGCTCAACACGATCTTCATGGACCGTCGTCCCATCGACAAGGCCCTCGCGGTGGCACGCGTGCTGACGCCGCCGATCGTCTGGTCGACCATCAAGAAGGTCACCGGCCGCTGACCACGCCGTTGCGCATGTGACCTTGCGGCGACGTGGGGCATATCGGGCGGGCTGACCTTGCTGTCAGAATCAACCCGATGGTCAGGAGGGTGCTTTTTTTAACGCCGGCATGGATGCCGGCTTTGTTTTTTGGGAGTGTCCTTCTTCTGCAGGGATGCAGCGTGCTCTCGGGCCTCACCGGCCACACACCGCCCGCGGATGCACCCGAAGGCGCACCGGTTGCCAGCAGCACCGCGCAACGCGACAAGCGCGACGCCTTCGCCCTCGAAGTGCACGGCCCCGACACGGTCCGTGACTACCTCAACCGGCACCTCGAAATCCAACGCTATCGCCAAGTCGACGACCTTGGCGCCGCGGAACTCTCGCGCCTTATGGTGGCCGCCGAGGCCAACGCGCGCGAGCTGCTCGGCACGCTGGGTTACTTCACGCCCACGCTTACGCTCGAACTCAAGGAAACACCAGTCGCCAGCGCCAAGGCTCCTCGCGAAGTGGTCATCACGGTCGAGCCCGGCGAAGTGACGCATGTCAGCTCGGTGCAGATCGGCTTTGCCGGCCCTGTCGAAAACGACCCAACGTCGCAAGCGCAGCGCGACGCGGTACGGGTCGGTTGGTCGCTGCGTGCCGGGCAGCCGTTCAACCAACTGGCCTGGGACAACGCCAAGGCCGTGGCATTGCGCAACCTGACGGCCAAGCGCTACCCGACCGGCAGCATTCTGAAGAGCGTGGCCGATGTCGACGCCGACCGGCAGGAGGCGAAGTTGTCGGTTGAATACCAGTCCGGCCCGGCTTACCGCTTTGGCCCGCTGCAGGTGCGCGGAAGCGAACGCTACGACGCCGACGGCGCCCGCCGCATTGCCCGCGTGCCGACCGGCGCCGATTACGACCAGCAAAAACTGCTCGATGCGCAGCAACGTCTCGCCAGCAGCGGCTACTACGACTCGGTGTTCCTGACGCTCGACACCGAGTCATTGAACCCGCAGGCAGCGCCTGTGATCGCGCAGCTGCGCGAAGCGCCCCTGCAAAAGATCGTCCTCGGCGCGGGCTTCACCACCGACAGTGGACCGCGACTTTCCGTCGACCACATCGACAACAAGATGCCAGTGCTCGGCTGGCGTGCCGTGTCGCGGCTTTCGGTCGACCGCGAGACCCGCTCGCTGGGCTCGGAATGGAACAGCATCCCCGGCGACAACGGGTGGCGCTGGTTCGCGAGCGGTGAGCTCAAGCGTGAAACCGCCGGCACCTACGACGTGGACAGCGGCCGATTGCGCAGTGGCCGCAGCAAAGCAGGCGACCACATCGACCGCAGCTATTTCCTGCAATACGACTACGCACAAAACCGCGGCTACGACGCACCGCCGTCAGCTTCGGCGATCAGTGCCAACTGGGGATGGACCGGCCGCTACTTCGACAACAACACCGCACCTGCGCGCGGCCAGGCGCTGGCGCTCGAAGTCGGCGCCGGCTACACGCTGACCGGCGAACAGACGCCGTTCGTGCGTACGTATGCGCGGTGGCTTGGCATCGTGCCGATCGGCACGGTGCCAGAGGACGGCACGCAGGCACGTCGCAGCCGACTGCAGTTGCGGCTCGAAGGCGGCGTGGTCGCGGCCAAAGACAGCGCGCAGATCCCGTCGACGCTGCTGTTTCTGACCGGTGGCGACACCACGGTGCGTGGCTACAGCTACCGCCAGATCGGCACCGTACGCAGCGACGGCACCATCGTCGCCGGTCGCTATCTCGCGGTGGCCAGCGTCGAATGGCAACGCCCGGTCGTCTATGGCGGCAAGCTAACCGATTTCGAGAGCGTGACCTTCGTCGACGCCGGCGCCGTGGCCGACAAGCCCGGGTTGTTGAAAGCCAAGGTCGGCGTGGGTGCCGGCGTGCGCTGGCGCAGCCCGGTAGGTCCGGTGCAGGCCGACGTCGCGTACGGCGTCGACACCAAGAAGTTCAGGCTGCATCTGCGGCTCGGCTTTACCTTTTGAGATCGCGCTAGCCGACAAGCACGATGAGCAGCGAAGCCGAAACCCCTTCCTCAAACGCAACGACGGCCGCCTTGCCGCCCGAAGCGCCGGCGGTACGCCGCTCGCGCACCCGTCGTGCGCTGCGCGCGCTGGCGTGGAGCTTCGTCGGGCTGATCGCGCTGGTGCTCGTGCTGACCGCAGGCGCCTGGTGGTGGCTCGGGTCGAACCAGTCGCTGGCCTTCGCACTCACGCAAGCGGCGAATCATCTGCCGGCTGGCCAATCACTTGAAAGCCGCGACGTCAGCGGCTCGCTGCGCACCGGTGGGCGTATCGGCTGGCTGCGCTGGCAAGGCCCGACGTTGGCAGTCGAAGTGCACGGGGCCCAGATCGGTTGGGCACTCGCGCCACTCTTGAAACGCAAGGTGCAACTGGGTGAAGTTCATGCGGCGCAATTGCTGATCGAGCGTCGCGGTCCACCGAGCACAACGCCGACCGAACCATTGGAGCAACTGGCACTGCCGATCGATGTCGAGTTTCCATTTCGCATCGACGATTTGCGCTGGACCGGGCCACCTGCGCTTCAGGCCACGAATCTGTCGGGCCTCTACAAATACGCCGACGCGCAGCATGCGCTGGACGTCACCGGCGTCGACATCGCCGACGGGCATTACAGCGCCCGCGTTGCACTGCAAGGCCCGGCGCCGATGGCGATCGATGCGGCACTCGATGGTCGCGTGAAGGCGCCGCTGGCCGAAGGCCGCAGCATCGACGTGGCGGCCGATGCGACGATCAAGGGCACGCTGAGTGGCGCAGCCGCACGCCTGCGGGTGGGCGCGCAATTGAAGCCGGCCGATGCCACGACGCCTGTTGCGGGTGAGCTCATGCAAGCCGCCCTGCAAGCCCAGATCGCGCCATGGCAAACGCAGCCGGTGATCGATGCGCATGTCGATCTGCGAAACGTCGACGCCGCGAGCCTCTGGCCCGGCGCACCTCGAACACAGCTGACCGGCACCATCGCGCTGCAACCCGACGCCGCCGTCGGCCCAGCCGCATGGCAGGCGCGGGGCAACATCCGCAACGCGCTGCCCGGCGCCTGGGACCTCGGCAAATTGCCGGTCGAACAGGTGGAGGCCGACGTCGGTTTCGATGGCACCGCCTGGAAGATCGCCGACGCCACGGTGCACGCGGGCGGCGGTCGCATCGATGCCGAAGGCGCCTGGGCTCCTGCCCCGGCGCCATGGCGAGCCACTGCCACAGTGAGCGGCGTAAAGCCCGGCGAGCTGCATACCCAGCTGGCCGGCGCGCCCATCAATGGCCGCGTTACTGCCGAGCAAAATGGCGATGCGCTGACCTTCGACGTGGCGCTGCAAGCCGAAGGCGGCGCCGGTACCAACTCGCTCAAGGGCTTGAAGCTCGATCGCGCCGTGGCCCGAGGTCAGTGGCTCATTCAAAACCAGATACTCGACTTGCGCATGCTGCGCATCAATGCCGAGCGCGCGAGCGTCGACGGCAAGCTGCAATGGCGTGTGGCCGAGCAGGCGGGCAGCGGTAACCTGAACGTCGTCTTGCCAGGCGCCAGCGCGGAACTGCAGGGACGCATCGCGCCGAACCAGGGCGACGGCGAACTCAAGGCACGCATCGACGATGCGGCGACGCTGCAGAAGTGGATCGAAGGACTGCCCGGGCTTGCATCGGCTTTTGCCGGCAGCAGCGCGCAAGGTGCCGCACGTCTCGATGCCAGCTGGCAAGGTGGCTGGCTGGCCGTGCAACGGCGCTTGCAAAGCGCAACGACGCCGTCGCCGCGCGGCACTGCGGAGCCGACCGTGCAAGCCACGCTGATCGCGCAGAAGCTCGATCTTCGATTACCGGCGCCCGCTTCTGCTTCTGCTTCGCCGACCATTCAACTGCGCGGCATCCGCGCAGAGCTGGCCGGCAGCCTGGCGCAAGCCACCTTGTCGCTGCAAGGCGAGGCCAGCACCGGCACGCAAAAGATCACGCTCGACACACGCGCCAGCGGCGGCCTCGAGCGCGCCGATCAATGGCGCGCCACGATCGCCAGCGTGCATCTGCAGGCGCAGGACAGCACGCGGCCCGGCCCCTGGACGCTGGAGCTGAGCCGCGCCATCAGCGCCACCATCCGCAGCACGGCCGCGAATGGCAAGACGGCCGCGCGGCTCGACGTCGAAGCTTCGGCCGCAGGCGCGACGCTGCGCGGCCCGGTGCCGGGCACGGTGCGCATCGACTGGCAACCATTGCGCTTCAGCCAGAGCGGCACGTCGGCCAACCGCGTGTACCGCCTGCAATCGCAAGGCAAGCTGCAGGGCCTGCCGATGGCTTGGGCGAGCGCACTGGGCGCCAACACGGCACTGGCCGATGCCGGCGTCACCGGCGACTTGTTGTTCGACGGCGATTGGGACATCGACGCCGGCGACGCACTTCGCGCCCATGCGCGGCTTGCTCGGCAAAGCGGCGACATCCGCGTGCAGGCCGGCGAAGCGGCGCTCGTCACGCGCATCACGAGCCATGGCACCGGCACGGCCAGCGAGCGCACCATAACGGCGTCCGATGGCGACGCGGTCGGCCCCAGCACACCGGCTGGCCTACGGCAGGCCGAACTCAAAGTCGACGCACAAGGCGACGCGATCAAGGCGACGCTGGCATGGGACAGCGAGCGTGCCGGTCAGCTCAACGCCGAAGCGTCGAGCCGCGTGGTGCAGCACGACGGCGGCTGGCAATGGGCTGCCGACGCGCCCCTCGCCGGCCGGCTCACGGCCAAACTGCCGAGCCTGGGCGTGTGGTCGATTCTTGCGCCGCCCGGCTGGCGCGTGGCCGGCACGCTCGAGGCCGATGCCACGCTGTCGGGGAATCGCGAAGCACCGCGCTGGAACGGGACATTGAGCGCAGACCAGCTCGCCTTGCGCGCGCCCGTCGAGGGACTCGATTTGCGCGATGGGCGCTTGCGGGTCGCGCTCTCGGGCGACCGCGTCGAGATCACGGATTTCACGCTCAAGGGCGGCGCCGGCAGCACGGCACGCATCGCAGGCCAGAGCGGCAACCGAAGCACGGCCGCCAGCGAGGCAGCGAGCGATGGCGGCAGCTTGTCGGCCCGCGGCGAAGTCCGCTGGAGCAGCGACGCGACCACCTCAGGGTCTGGCATCCGCATGTCGGTGCAAGGCAAGTTGACGCGCTTGCGTGTGTTGGTCCGCACCGATCGACAGGTAACAATTTCCGGTGATGTGCAGTCGCGCCTCGATAACGGCCAGTTCACCGTGCGGGGCGACCTCAAGACCGATCGCGCAGTGATCATCCTGCCAGACGAGACCGCGCCAAGTCTCGGCAGCGATGTGGTGGTTCATTCAGCCGCCAAAGACCGCGAGGCGGCTGAGCAGCAAACCAAGCGCGACGCTGCCGCGCGCGCTGCCGAAACGACGGCGGCAAGCAACACCGCCCGACCGCAAACTGCCAAGCCACCCGACATCGCAGTCACCTTCGACCTCGGCGATGACTTCGCGGTCCAGGGCCGCGGCATCACGACGCGACTCGAAGGCAAGCTCGACATCCGCAGTACCTCGCTTACAGCGCCGCCGCGCATCACCGGCGAGGTGAAAACCGTGCGCGGCCGCTATCGTTCTTATGGACAGGAACTCGACGTCGAGAGCGGCCTGGCGCGCTTCAACGGTCCGTTCGACAACCCGTCGCTCGACATCCTGGCCATCCGGCCGAACATCACCCAGCGCGCCGGCGTGCAGATCACAGGCACTGCGCAATCACCGCGCGTGCGGCTCTATTCCGAGCCCGCGCTCTCCGACGCGGAGACGCTGTCATGGGTGATCCTCGGACGCGCCCAGGCCAGCAGTGGCGGCGAATCGCTGCTGCTGCAGCAGGCCGCGTTGGCGGTGCTCGGCGGGCTGGGCAAAGGCGGCACCGGCGGCAGCCTTGCCAGCCGCTTCGGACTCGACGAAATCGGCTTCAAAGGCCCTGGCAGCGGTGGCGACCTGCGCGAATCGGCGGTGACGCTCGGCAAGCGGCTGTCGTCGGACTTCTACGTGACTTACGAGCGCAGCATCGGAGGCACCTTCGGCACGCTCTTCATCTTCTACGACCTGACGCGGCGCCTGACCCTGCGCGGCCAGGCCGGCCAGAAGAGCGGGCTCGACCTGATCTACACGCTCAAATACGACTGAACTGTTAAAGTCGCCGCCGCTGCCCGAAGCCCCGAAACAAGCAAGTTTCGCGCGCTCAGTCCTCGTAGTTCAATGGATAGAACGGGGTCCTCCTAAGACTCAGATACAGGTTCGATTCCTGTCGAGGGCACCAAGGCCTCGGGCTTGAGATTTGTTTTTTTGTGTACTTAAGTGTGACCTAGTTCCTCCCGTCAAAAGGATGACGTAGGCACAATTGCTTACATGACACAGCGCGCACAAACCCCTCACGAATGGTGGAAAGACAAGTCCGATTCGACCGAAAGGGCTGCTTTTACCCAGTCTTACCGTTCCGGCCAACGCGAGCAGCACGCCGCTGGCTGGCGCCGCAACGTCATGCTCGGGTTCCTGGTTGTCGCCATTCCCGTGCTGATCCGCCTGTTGATCGCAACATGATGTTCAACGTTTCCCCTCGCCCCGAGCGCCTGAGCATCGAGCAGATTCATGGGCTCGCAGACTCACTGCGAAGCGAATCGGCACACGATGGCCGCACGGCAGCTGCCGTCGCCGACGCACTGGAATCGGTTGCCCGCGAACGCGCATGCCGGGCGGCGCGACTGCAGCGCCAGTTCGGCCTGCGAAATTCGGCGTCGGTCCGTCGTGTCGCCGAGTGGGCCGTCACGAACTTCTGAGGAGCTCCACCGCTCGGCCACCACGCGATCCAGCGCGCTGGCTACTTCACCGAACCCGCCCACTGGCGGGTTTTGCTTTTTGCGCTCCGCTCGGGCATTACATTCGAGCGATGCATCATCTCGCCGTCTTCGTCGGCCGCTTCCAACCCTTCCACAAAGGTCACCTCGCCCTGTTGCAGCACGCGCTCTCTGAAGCGCAGCGCTGCATCGTGGTCATCGGCTCGGCCTTTCACGCGCGTTCGCCGCGGCATCCTTTCAGCTGGCAGCAACGTGCCGAGATGATTCGACGCGCTTTGCCTGAATCGGATCGAGAGCGGGTCAGTTTTGTGCCGGTGCGCGATCACCACGAAGACGCGCCGTGGATCGCCGAAGTTCGCCAGGCGATAGCCAGCGCAAACAAGGCGAACACAGCGAAAGCGGCAACGACTTTCACGGCTGGTTCGACGGGCTCGACCGATGCGACCGGCTCCGCGCCGACCACGGTGCTGCTGGTCGGTCACCGAAAGGACGCGACCACCGCCTATCTCGACTGGTTTCCCGAATGGCAATTGACGACGCTGTCGGTCGCCTCGACCGCAACAGCCCGTGCGGCGCGAGACGCCTTGTTCGGCGCGACAGACGACGGCCCTCTGCGCGCAATGGTGCCGCTGCTGGCGTTCGACTTCCTGGCAATCTGGCGCAACGAGCCGACCTTCGCCGCGTTGCAAGAAGAGTGGACGATGCTGCGGGACTACCGTGCCACCTGGGCCGCGGCGCCCTGGCCGCCCACGCTGGTCACGGTCGATTGCGTGGTGAAGTGTCGCGGCCACGTGCTGCTGATTCGCCGCGGCGAAGCGCCGGGCAAAGGACTGCTCGCCGTGCCGGGCGGCTTCATCGAGCAGCGCGAGACCACGCATCGTTCCGCCCTGCGCGAACTGGAAGAAGAAACGCACCTCGACGTGCCAGACGCCGACCTGCGCGCCTGCCTGAGGGGCACTGCGGTATTCGACGCCCCCGATCGCAGCGAGCGCGGCCGCACGATCACGCACGCGCACTACTTCGACCTGGGCGATCGCCCTTTGCCGACGGTGCGCGCCGACGACGATGCGGCCTCGGCCAGTTGGACGCCCATCGCTGCACTCGTGGCGGAAGAAGCCCAGTTCATGGACGACCACTTCGCCATGCTGCACCACTTCCTGCGGTTCGACTTGCCCGCCCCGCCCACCTGACCCGTATCAGCTCACCGAAGCCAGGCTCTCTTCTCGCGACAGCGCCGAACCTTGCACGTTCTTGCGCCGCCCATCGATCTGCTCTGCGAGGTAGTGCGCGTCTCGCGCCACACCTGAGAACCGACCCGATCCCCAGGTGTGCAGCCACGGCAAGCCGAGGAAATACAACCCCGCCTGATGCGTCACGCCCCGCAGATGCACCGGCTCGCCCTTGCCGTTGAACACCGGCGCATCGACCCATGCGAAGTCCGGCAAAAAGCCGATGCACCACACCACGCTGGTGATACCCGAGGCACGCAGGCTGACTGTCGTGCGCTCCTCTTTCGGCTCCCACACCGGCACGTAGCGCTCCGGCGGCGGCGCATCGATGCGGTTGATTTCGATGTATTTGTCGATCGACGCGTTGATGCCGTTGTAGATCTTGTCGGCGTGGTCCAGGTGCTCGCGCAGGTTGGGCTGGAACTGCAGCGCATCGCCTTCCATGCCGGTCAGCAAACCATAGAGCTCCATGCCTTCGTTGGCGAACGCACGCAGGTCGATGTCGCGTCCACCGTCACGCCCGGTGAGGTAGTGGTTGGTGTTGTCGCGCACGCCTTCGCGCAACGGATGTGCAGTGACCGGCATGTCGTAGTACTTCATGTCGGCGAGCCAGTCGACCGCGTCCTTGCCGCGATAGAAGCGCGCGCAGCGCGGCGCGTTGCCCGTGGCGAGAAACACCTTGCGGCCGGCCAGATGCAGGTCTTCGGCGATCTGCGAACCCGACTGTCCGCAGCCCACCACCAGCACCGCACCCTCGGGAAATTGCGCGGGGTTACGGTATTGAGCCGAGTGGTATTGCACGATGCCGGCAGGCAGGCGCTCGGCCATCCGCGGGATCACCGGCTTGTGATAACCGCCCGACGCCACCACCACCTGGTCGGCAGTGAACTGGCCGGCGCTGGTGTCGACCGTGTACCGGTCGGACTCGCCCGCGCGCGACACCTTGTTGACCGTGACGCCTTCCAGCGCCGGCGCCTGCACCTGCTCGACGAAACCGGCCAGCCACGCGTTGATCTCGTCCTTGACCATGAATCCGTGCGGATCGGCGCCCTTGTACGGCCACCCCGGAAGATCGCACTGCCAGTTGGGCGTGACGAGGCAAAACGAGTCCCAGCGCTGCGTGCGCCAGCTGTGCACCAGGCTTCGTTTTTCGATGACCAGATGGTCGATGCCGCGCTGCTGCAAACAGTGGCTGAGCGACAGGCCGGACTGGCCGCCGCCGACGATGACGACGCTGTAGTGAGTGGTCTTGGTGAGCATGGTGTTTCTTTTATTCAATCAGTCGAAGGCGATGACGGTCACCTGCGCATCGGGTTGCGCGTCGAACCGGGTGGCGATGTGCTCGATCTCGGCCAGTTGGTCCATCGCCTGCGAACAGGCGAAGCCGTACTTGGCGCGCACGCGCTCCGACGCGATGCCGAGTGCGTCGCGCGTGCGCTGCATGAAGTCCGGTAGCGGGTAGCTTTGGCCGACGGCGAGGAAGTCCTCGACGACCAGCGACGGCGAGTAGCAGCGCGTCTCGCTGAGGTCGGGCCATCGAACATTGAAGTGCATCACGGGCATACGGATTTCCTTGTGGTGTCGAGCGATTGCTCAACAGGTCACGGCAGCGCGTTGCATTGCCGACGCCGGCTCGGCGGACAGGCCCTGCCGGTACAACGTCGCGTGTCGCTCGGCACTGGCGGCCCAGCTGAAGCGGGCGATGAGGCGCTCGGCGGAGCGGGCAATCGCAGCCGGGTCGCGGTTTTTCAGCGCGCGATCGATCGCGTCGGCAATCGATGACGGTTGCTCCGGATCGGCCCACTGGCAATCGGCCTCGGTGAGGTATTCCGTGAACGGCGCGATGCGCGACACCACCACCGGCGCGCCGCTCGCCAATGCTTCGAGCACGACCAAACCGAAACCCTCGTTGAGCGACGGCATGGCCACGACATCGGCCAGGCGATAGAGACCGGGCATGTCCGCATCGTCCAGCGGACCGGTCAGCACCACCGGCTGGTTGCGGCCGATGCGCAGTCCACTGGCATCGGCCAACGCCTTGAAGTCGCGCGTGTAGTGCGCGTGGTCGAGCAAGCTGGCACCGCCTGCGATCATTAGTTGCGCATCCGGCCTGCGCGCGCGCAGCAGCACGAAGGCTTCGAGCAGCCGCAGCGTGTTCTTGCGCGCTTCGACGCCGCCCACCGCCAGCACGACTGGCGCCCCCGTGCGCACGCCGAGCCGACGTGCCAGCGCCGCATCGGTGTCATGTGCGGTGGCGCTGAAGCGCTCGCTGTCGACGCCATTGCTCACCTCGGACGCATCGATGCCGTGCTGGCGCCGCAGGATGTCTTGCCACAACCGGCTCACGCAAAACACCTGGCGCGCACGACGAAAGCCGCGCGCCTGCCAGAACATCAACTGCGGCGATGCGAAGACTTCGAGGTGATGCACCGTCCGCGCGAAGCCATCGATCAGCCCTTCGTCCTGCAGGTTGGCCAGCGCGTTGCCGCCGATCGGGTCGTGCGTGTGCAGCACGTCGAACGGCTTCTTTTCGATCAGCGCAGACAAATGGGTGGTGAAGGCCTCGATGCGGCCGCCGACCATCTCGACCATGTCGTGGGGCGTGCCACCGACCGGCACGAGTTGCGTGGCGCATCGCACCGGCCTGAAGAAACGTTGACCCGGCGTCGCGGGTGCCATCACCGTTACGTCGTGGCCGGCATCGTGCAGGGCATGCGCCAACTCGATGGTGTGGACCACGCCGCCGCGCGGGTTCACCGAGTGCGTCAACAGGCCGATGCGAAGCGGCTTCTTAAAGTCGAACGCTTCACGCATGGGCCACCTGCACGTCGGACTCGGAGTCGGAGTCGGCAGCCTCGCAGATGAACGCGTCGCGCTGCAAGTCCCACAGCTCTTCGTGTTGCGAGCCCTGGCGCAACATGAGCTTGCGTGTGGCGTCGACATCGCCAACGACGGTAGCGGCCAGATCGCGCGCTGCAAAACGCGCGAGCACCGCGTCGACCTTGTCGGGCCGAACGCTGAGCACGAAACCGTAGCTGGGGAACGATGTCAGCCAGCGCAGCAGCGGCACGCCGGCAGGCCGCGGAATGGCATCGATGTCGATCGTCGCGCCGACGCCGGAGCATTCCAGCAGCATCAACGCCGTGCCGATGGCGCCGGCCATGCTGATGTCCTTGCCGGCCTCGCACAGCCCGTCTTCGGCCAGCAGCGGCAGGATTTCGAGATCGCCGCGCAGGCGCTCGCCGGGCGTCGCGGTCGAGGCATTCCAGTAGGGGAAAGGCTCTTCATAAGCGCCGCGCAAGTCGATCGCCATCACGAGGCGATCGCCTGGCCGCGCATCGAAACTCGTCAGTAATTTCTTCGCGCGACCAAGGATGGACACGGCCAGCTGGGGACGCTCGCTTCGGTTGTTGCTGTGACCGCCGACGATCGGCACGCCGTACTTCGCCGACGCCACCGCCATGCCCTTGAGCATTTCGTCCGCAGGCTGCATGCCCGCACTCCACAGCGCGTTGACGACGGCCGTCGGCCGGCCGCCCATCGCGTAAATGTCGCTCACGTTGACCATCACGCCGCAGTAGCCCGCGAACCACGGCATGCGGGTGATGAAGTCTTCGACCAGGCCCTCGATGGCGAAGAGAAGGTAGCCGCCATTGCCGTCGGGTATGGCGGCACAGTCGTCGCCGATGGGCACGGCTTGCGACAGGTCGGTCGTCCCGCCCGGAAGCGCCCGGCCGAGTGCGGTGACGATGTCGCTGATGTCGCGCTTGTGCGCGAAGCCGCGCGAGTCGCGCAATGCAGCAACGATGGCGTGCAGCATGGGGGCCCTATTCAAGGCTGCGGCCCTCACCCTGCCCTCTCCCAGACGGAGAGGGGGAAGACGGACGACCCGCGCGGGAGACGAAGCCGCTGACCGGGTCATGGCAGGGCGGATAAAAGCACAAGTCCGGCTGCATCTCCACATGGGGTCTTCCATGAATCATCAGCGCGCCCGTCGTATGCCAGTGCAGCTTCTGAAACAGCGCCTCGTTCTGCGACTGCACATGCGCCATGAACGTGTTGCACCCCTGCGCACGTGCGCGCGTCACCGCCAGCTTGATCAGCGTCGCGCCCAGATGGCCCTGGTTCCTGAACGCCGCGTGCACCGCAAGTCGCGAGCCCCACCAAACACCGGGCGATGCTTCATGGATGCGCACCGTGCCGACCACCTGATCCGGCATGCCACCGATGCACGACATCGCAACCAGCAACTGCGCGTGCTCATCGATGCCATCACGATCGTCGCCGATGAAGATGCCCTGCTCGATGCAAAACACGGCGCGGCGCAAGGCATGCGCCTCGTCGCGCTCCCAGCGCTGCGCAGCCTCGCGCACGAGGAATTCGACCGGCGCGTAGTGCACCACAGGGTCGACGATGTCATCGATGCAGCTCATGGTGGGCTCCTTCTTTCGAATGGTTTCGAGTCAGGACTCGTACACCGACAGCGAGGAGCAGGCGCCGCATTTTCCGCAGCCGGCCTTGATGTCGCTCGAACGCAGGTTGTGGGCAACGACGCGCTGGCCCAGCGGCTGGAGGATCGACTTCATGAACTCCGGCGTCGGCGCGGGATGGTCTTCCAACGGGGTGCCACTGATCGGCACGAACGGCACCACGAACGGGTACACGCCCATCGTGAGCAGCGTGTCGCAGATCTCGAGGATGGCTTCGCGCGTGTCGCCGAGCCCGGCCAGTATGTAGGTGCTGACCTGGCCACGCCCGAACACGCCGACCGCTGCCTCGAACGCGCTCATGTAGCGCGAGATCGGCACGCTGGCCTTGCCCGGCATGATCTTCTCGCGCACCGACTGCGTCACCACTTCGAGGTGCATGCCGAGTGTGTCGATGCCAGCCGCCTTCATGCGGTGGAACCACTGGTCGTCGTCCGGCGGTTCGCACTGACCCTGGATCGGAATGTCGACCGCGGCCTTGATCGCGAATGCGCTCTCGCACAGGATGGCCGCACCGCGGTCGGTCGCATTGGGCGTGCCCGTCGTCAGCACCATGTGCTTGACGCCGTCGAGCAGCACCGCGGCGCGCGCCACTTCGGCCAGCTGCTCGGGTGTCTTGCGCGCCACCGTGCGACCGGCTGCCAGCGACTGCCCGATCGCGCAGAACTTGCAGGTCTTCTTGCGGCTCTCGTAGCGGATGCAGGTCTGCAGCACCGTTGTCGCAAGGACGTCGGAGCCATGCAGCGTCGCGATGTGCGAGTAGGGCACGCCGTCGAAAGTCTGCATCGAATAGAAGCGTGGTTGCTTCGGGAAGCTGATGCTCGCGATGGGAATCGCACCGCGCGTGATGGTGCTCATACCCTGCGCGTCGGGTGCCTGCGCGGTGAAGGGCGAGTTCCACGCGGTCGACGTATGCACCGGCACCATGATCGTGTGACCGTCCACCGTGACGGCCTTGTGGTCCGATGGGCCGGCACCGCCGCGGCGGCTGGCCGCGCCGGCCGAAGGATCAACCAGCCGCAACCCGAAGGACTGCAACTCGGTCATCAGTTGCCGGCTCGACGGAGAGGTTGGCGTTGCGGTCGGTGTAGTCATGGCGATGTCCGGTGGAAGAAGAAGAACCGAAAGAACCGTTGGAAAGCTCGGCGGCGGCCGGCATGGCGAACGTGGTCGTGGCAGGACGCTCGTTGATCGCCAGGCTCAGCAGTTCGGGCCGCGCGTAGTGACCGACCGAATCCATCATTCGTTTGCGCTTGGTGATCAGCGCCATGTCGAGGTCGGCGATGACCATGCCTTCGCCGTCGGTCAGCGGCGCTGCGAGGTGCTTGCCTTCGGGCGAGACGATGGCCGTGTGGCAACCGCCGCGCAGCGCCTTTTGCAAACCGGTGTCGGGCGTGATCGCGACGATCTGTTCATCGGTCAGCCAGCCGGTCGCGTTCACCACGAAGCAACCCGACTCGAGCGCGTGATGGCGGATGGTCACTTCCATCTGCTCCGCGAAGATCGGCCCGACCAAGGAGCCGGGGAACTGCGCGCAATGGATTTCTTCGTGCTGCGCCATCAGCGCATAGCGAGCCAACGGGTTGTAGTGCTCCCAGCAGGCCAGCGCGCCGACGCGGCCGACGGCGGTGTCGACCACCTTGAGGCCGGCCGCATCGCCCTGGCCCCAGATCATTCGCTCGTGGTACGTCGGCGTGATCTTGCGGCGCTTGAGCGCGAGCGTGCCGTCGGCGTCGAACACCAGTTGCGTGTTGTAGAGGCTGCCATGGTCACGCTCGTTGACGCCGAGCACCACTACCACGCCGCGCGCCCGCGCCCGCTCCGCCACGGCCAGCGTGACCGGGCCCGGCACCACCACCGACCGCTCCATCAGCCGGATGTGCGCCGGCCCCTGCTGCACCGGTGGCTGCACGAAGGAGAAGTACGGGTAGTACGGCACGAAGGTCTCCGGAAAGACCATCAGCTGCACGCCCTTGCCCGCGGCCTCGTCGATCGCCTCGCACACCTTGTTCAGGGTGCCGTCATGGCTCTCGAAGTCGGGCGATATCTGTACCGCTGCGGCGCGGACGATGCGTGGCGATGTCATGGCAGCGCGACGCTTACAGGGTCCAGGTGTCGAGGATGAAGGCGTTGGCCTTGCGGTGCAGCAGCACGATGTCGAGCACGTCGAGCGGGCTGATCGGCACGATGCCCGGAATCAGCGAGCCTTCGCCATGGCCGTACAGGGCCTGCAGCGCAAAGCGGCAGGCGTAGACCTTGCCGCCCTCTTCCATGAACTTGGTGATCTGCTTGTTGAAGTTCTGATGACCGGGGAAAGCCTCGTCGCCCAGCGTCGGGAAACCGCGCTGCACGCCGAGCGTGACGCCGGGGCCGTACAGCAGGATGGTGGTGTCGAAACCCTTGCGCTTCAGCCGTGTGGCCTGCAGCAGATTGACGAAACCGATCGAGCCTTCGAAGGCGACGGTGTGGAAGGTGACCAGGGCCTTCTCGCCCGGTTCGGCCTTGACGTCTTCGAAGACTTTTTCTTCGTAGTCGACAAGGTGATCGCCAGTGACGTTCGGTGCTTTGGTGACTTTGGGCATGGTGTGTTCCGGTTGAAAAGTGGACTAAAAAACGAGAGGGACGATGTGCTGCTCGCCCTTCGAATTCGCACGCTTTGTGCCACTCGAAACCCGTGTGGATGCGATCAACCTGCAATCAATCAATCGCAGTGCGCCATCCGGGACCTCGAAAGAATTTCAGGCGCTCTTTTCAATGGCTGGGTGCGCCCTGCAGACAGCCTTCGAGGCCTCGCCATGCACACCGTTGATGCGCTTTCGATGCGATCAATGCACCCGATCAATGGACTTGAATGCACACGTTCGAGGCATTGATCGCTCGCCTGCGCTCCATACGGCTCGTTTTGGTCGGCACGGAACCTGCGTTCACCAATCGCAATCACCGATCGCATCCGATGCGATCAATGGATGCGATCAACTCACAGTGAACCCGCCATGAGCAACACATGACCAAACTCTCGCATCATTGGCAGCGCAAGCTCGACACGAGCAGCAAGCCCGCCTACCTGTTGCTCGCCGATCTGATTGCCGACGACATCCGCACAGGCCGGCTGACGGCGCGCGACCAGCTCCCCACGCTGCGCGACCTCGCGGTCGATTTGCGGCTCAACTACACGACGGTGGCGCGCGGCTACGCGGAGGCGCGCAAGCGCGGCCTCATCGACTCGCGCTCGGGCACCGGCAGCTTCATACGCGGCAGCAGCCCCGCGCTGCCCTTGCGCGGCGGCAGCGGTGCCGAGATGACGATGAACCTGCCGCCCGAGCCGCAGGACGCCGGCCTGCTCGGACGCATGCATGAGAGCGCCGCTCGCGTGATGGCCGATTCCGACCTGTGGGATCTGCTGCGCTACCAGGACTTCGGCGGCTCCGTGCGCGACCGCGAGGCCGGCATGCAGTGGCTGCGGCCGCGCGTACCCGATTGCCGGCTCGACCAGATGCTGGTATGCCCCGGCATCCACAGCGTGCTGGCGGCGGTGTTCTCGCAACTCGCACGACCGGGCGAACTGATCTGCGTCGAGGCGCTGACCTATCCGGGCGTGAAGGCGATCTCGACGCAGTTGGGCATCCAGCTGCATGCGCTGCAGCTCGACGAAGAAGGCCCGATGGGCGATGCCTTCGAGCACGCCTGCAAAACGCTCAAGCCCAAGGCGCTCTACGTCAACCCGACCCTCAACAACCCGACCACCGCGACGATCTCTCGCGCGCGTCGCGAAGCGCTGGCCGACATCGCCTTGCGCTACGCCATTCCGATCATCGAAGACGACGCCTACGCGATGATTCCGCGCCAGGTGCCACCGACCTTCGCCAGCCTGGCGCCCGACCTCACCTACTACATCACCGGCTTTTCGAAGACGCTGGGTGCGGGGCTGCGCAACGCCTACGTGCGCTCGCCGAACGCGCGGCAATCGCAACGCCTGGCTGGCGCACTGCGCGCCACCACGGTCATGGCGTCGCCCATCACCAACGCGCTCGCCACGCTGTGGGTCGAAGACGGCACCGCCGACGAAATGCTGGTCGCGGTGCGCAACGAATCGAACGCGCGCCAGGCGCTGGCGGTCAAGCACCTGGCCGACCACGGCATCAACGGCTCCGATCAACAGACCGAGGGCTTTCATTTGTGGCTGCCGTTGACCTCGGCGTGGAGCACCGTCGAATTCGCCTCGTATCTGCGCAGCCAGAACGTCGGCGTGGTCGCGAGCGCGGCCTTCTCTACCGATGGGGCGCCGCCGGACGCGGTGCGCATCTGCCTCGGCGGGCCGATGTCTCGCGAAGAGTGCGATCAGGCCCTGCGACTGGTCGCCGATACGCTGACGCATCCCCTGCATCCGCACGCAACGGTGACATGAGGCACGGACTCGCGCCCAGCCCTGACCGCCTGTAGGCACACGCCCACGTGCGCGAGATGCGTTATCCGGCAGCAAAGTCCCAGGGCAAACCATTAAGGTCATGACTCACCAACATACGGAGACCTTCATGAAAAGCATCATTCTTTGGCTGTGCGGCGTCCCGCTCATCGTCATCATCGGTCTGAAGGTTTTCGGCGTCTTTTGAGATTCGACAGGTTCCTCCTCCCGGCGCCTCTCTGGCGTCGTTCCATAGCGCCCTTCGGGGCGCTTTTTTTTGGTCAGAACGTTTCGCGACGAAGTTGTTGAACGTCTTCATGCAGCGACTTCGCCCAACTGCGCCGCTCCCGTCCGTACGCCGATTGCGGCTCGCCGAACCGGACGATGGCCAGCAACGGCGGTGCCGTCAGCGTGTTCCACAACGAGGTGACGAGGTTGTCGTCGTCGATGTAGCGCGGCGCCTGGCTGGTCTCGCCGGTGGCGGCATCGGCAAAGCGAATCGCAGCGGGCTGGATCGGCGCATCGGCTGAAATAGCGGCCTGCATGAGGTTGGCATGGAACGGCAACAGCCCGTGGCCATCGCTGGTCGTGCCCTCGGGAAAGATCGCGATCAGGTCGCCTTGGCGCAACGCGTCGGTCATGTGATGCACCACGCGCAGCGCGTCGCGTCGCCGCTCACGCTCGATATAGAGCGACCCCGCGCCGGTCGACAACATGCCGATGAGCGGCCAATGCCTGACGCCGGCTTTCGAGACGAAGCGCACGTGGCGTGCCGCGTGGATCGCGAGGATGTCGAGCCACGACAGGTGGTTGCACACCAGCAGCACCGGCCCGCCCGCAGGTGGCGTGCCCTGCACCGTGAGCTGCACTCCCATGAGTGCCAGCATGCGCGTTGCCCACTGCTGCACGGCCGCCTCGCGTTGCGCCGGGGTCATTGCCGGAAACTTGAAGCGGATAGTCCACCAGCCGCCGAGCGCATGGCCGACGGCGCGAAGCAATTTCCAGGAAGCGGAGAGTTGACGCATGCGCGAAGTCGGCGCTTCAGCCGTGAACGAGGCGACCGGCGACGAGCGTATGGCGCGCCCGTCCTCGCAGCGCGTAGCCGGCAAACGGTGTGCTCTTGCCATGGCTGCGCAGCGTCTCGGGCTGCACCTGCCATTCGATCTCGGGGTCGATCACGCAGACGTCGGCCACACCGCCGGTCGTCAACTGGCCGGCGCCGGCTGCAGTCAGCAGTCGGGCCGGCGCCGATGTCACGACACGCAACGCGCGCATGAGCCCGACACCACTCTGCTCACCCCATTGCAGCGCCAGCGGCAGCAGCAATTCGAGCCCGGTCGCGCCCGCTTCGCTCTCGGCGAAGGGCAGCGTCTTGGCATCGGCATCGACCGGAGTGTGGTCGGACACCAGCGCATCGATGGTGCCGTCGGCCAGCCCTGCCGACAACGCATCGCGGTCGCGTTGCTGGCGCAGCGGCGGGTTGAGCCGCGCGCGACTGTCGAAGTAGCCGATGTCGGTGTCTATCAGCAGCAGCGAATTGATGCTGACGTCGCAGGTCAGCGGCAGGCCGGCCGCCTTGGCTTCGCGCACCAGTTGCACACCGGCCGCACTAGAGAGCCGGCACAGGTGCACGCGTGCGCCGGTGCTCTTCATGAGTTCGACGATGGTGAAGATCGCGATGGTCTCGGCCGCCACCGGCACTCCGGCCAGGCCGAGCCGCGTCGCGAGCGGGCCGCTGGCCGCGACACCCTTGCCGAGGTCGCGGTCTTGCGGGCGCAGCCATACGGTGTAGCCGAAGGTGCTCGCGTAGAGCAACGCGCGCTGCAGCACTTGCGTGTCGGCCAGGGCCACGTCGGCCTGGGTAAAGCCGATGCAGCCGGCTTCGGTCAGCGCGGCCATCTCGGTCAGCACTTCGCCGGCCAGGTTGCGGGTGAGGGCGCCCAGCGGAAACAGGCGCGCGCCGTTTTGTTTGGACGCGCGAAACCGCAGCATCTCGATCAGGCCAGGCTCGTCGAGCACCGGGTCGGTGTCGGGCAGGCAGACCAGGCTGGTCACTCCGCCCGCGACCGCGGCGGCCATCTCGCTTCCGAGCATGCCCTCGTGCTCATAGCCGGGCTCGCGCAGGCGCGCTGCGAGATCGACCAGGCCCGGTGCCACGATGCAGCCTGCGGCATCCAGGATGCGATCGGCCTTGAAGCCGGAAACGTCGCCGATGCCGAAGACCTTGCCGTCGGCCAGCGCGACGTCGGCCCGCTGGTCGAAGCCCGCTGCCGGATCGATCACGCGGCCGTTTGTTATGAGGATGTTCACGCTTCATTGCCCGCGACGATGCTCATCACCGCCATGCGTACCGCGATACCGAAAGTGACCTGCGGCAGGATCACGCTCTGCCTGCCGTCGACCACAGCGGAGTCGATTTCGACACCGCGGTTGATCGGCCCCGGATGCATCACGATGGCGTCCGGCTTGGCCAGTCGAAGCTTCTCGGGTGTCAGTCCGTAGGTCTTGAAGAACTCCTGGCTCGACGGCAGCAGCGCGCCGCTCATCCGCTCGTTTTGCAGGCGCAGCATGATCACGACGTCGCAATCCTTGATGCCTTCTTCGAGCGTGTGGCACACGCGCACGCCCATCTGGGCCATGTCGTCGGGCACCAGCGTCCGGGGGCCGACCACCCGCACTTCGGCACAACCCAGCGTGGTGAGGCCGTGAATGTCGGAGCGCGCCACGCGCGAGTGCAGCACGTCACCGACGATCGCAACCGTGAGGTTGGTGAAGTCTTTCTTGTAGTGACGGATCGTGTACATGTCGAGCAGCCCCTGCGTCGGATGCGCATGGCGGCCGTCGCCGGCGTTGATCACATGCACATGCGGCGCGACGTGTTGCGCGATGAGGTACGGCGCGCCCGATTCGCCGTGCCGCACCACGAACAGATCGGCCGCCATCGCGCTCAGGTTGGCGATGGTGTCGAGCAGCGACTCGCCCTTGGTCGCCGACGAGCGCGCGATGTCGAGGTTGATGACGTCGGCGCTCAGTCGCTTGGCCGCGATCTCGAAGGTGGTACGAGTGCGCGTCGAGTTCTCGAAGAACAGGTTGAACACGCTCTTGCCGCGCAGCAACGGCACCTTCTTGACCTCGCGGTCGCTCACGCTGGTGAAGTTGGCGGCGGTGTCGAGGATGTGCGCAAGGATGCTCTTGGGCAGCCCTTCGATCGACAGCAGATGGATGAGTTCGCCGTTCTTGTTGAGCTGCGGATTGCGTTTGTAGAGCATCAGCGAGTGGCCTCTACTTGCAAGCTGAACACGCCCGATTCGCTGCGTGCCAAAGCCAGGAGTTGGGTGTCCGGCAACGTCAAATGCGTCGCTGCGAAGTCGGCTGCCACCGGCAGTTCACGCCCACCGCGGTCGACCAGCACCGCAAGCCGCACGCAAGCCGGACGCCCGAAGTCGAACAGCTCGTTGAGCACCGCGCGGATGGTGCGGCCGGTGTAGAGCACGTCGTCGAGCAGCAGCACATCGGCACCGTTCACTTCGAACGGCAACGCGGTTTGCGCGCTCGCAGCCAGGCCGCGGCGCGCGAAGTCGTCGCGGTGCATGGCCGACGAGATCACGCCGGGCGCGCCGGGCAGGCCCAGGTCCTTTTGCAGCCGCTCCACCAACCAGGCGCCGCCGGAAGTGATGCCGACCAGCCGCGTCTCGGGCCGCATCAGCTGCTTTACGCCGGATGTGAGCGCGGTGTAGAGCGCCTCGGCGTCGGGGATCGTGTTCAAGAAAGACTCCTCAGGAATTGCTCCAGGATGATGCAGGCGGAGGCGGCATCGGCATCGCGCGCGCCGGACGCAAGCGCCTCGGTCGTGCTGTAGCGCTCGTCGACTTCGTACACCGGCAGCTTGAAGCGTCCGTGCAGTTGGCGTGCGAACTTTTGTGCGCGGCGCGTGTTTTCGTGTGCTGCGCCATCGGGATGAAATGGCACGCCGATGACCAGTGCATCGGGCTGCCATTCGCGGATGCGGGCTTCGACCTGAACGAAGCGGGCATCGCCTTCGGCCTTGATGGTGGCCTGCGGCGACGCGGTCTTGAGCAGGCGATTGCCGGTAGCGACGCCTGTGCGCTTCAAGCCGAAATCGAAGGCCAGGAAGCTCTGAAAATGCGAGGGGACCGGGGCAGCAGAAGGAGCGGAAACGTCACGGGATGAGGCTGTGTTGGCTGGCTCGTTCGACATGACCAAAGCGCTCAGGCGTGACCGGCGTCGGGCGACAGCTTCCAGGCTTCCAGCCCCAGCAACAACAGCGCGCGGTCGTAGCGCTGCTCGATCGGCGTGTCGAAGATGACCGCCGGATCGGCATCGACGGTAAGCCAGCTGTTCTCGGCCAGTTCGGATTCGAGCTGCCCCTGCTCCCAGGCCGCATAACCGAGCGACACCAGCACCTTGCGCGGCCCGGCGCCGGTCGCCAGCGCTTCGAGCACGTCTTTCGACGTCGTCATTTCAAGGCCACCCGGAATCGTCATGGTCGATGCATAGACCGACTCCTCGGGCTTGTCGCCTTCCGCGAACACCGGCTCGTGCAGCACGAATCCACGTTCGGTCTGCACCGGGCCACCCTGGAAAACCGGCGCATCACCCAGTTCGGGTCGACTCAGATGCAGCTCGATCTTTTCGAACAGACCCTTCAAATTCATGTCGCTGGGCTTGTTGATCACGAGGCCCAGCGCGCCGCGTTCGCTGTGTTCGCACAGGTAGATCACGCTGCGCCTGAATGCCTTGTCTGCCAGACCGGGCATCGCGATCAGGAAATGATGCGTCAGGTTCATCGGGGCAGAATCAGAAGCCATATGCCTCCCATTTTACTGGCCGTCGACAAAGCCTATCCCAAAGGGCTGATGTGGTTCCGTCGCGATCTGCGCGTGGACGACAACGCAGCGCTCTATCACGCACTGCGCAGCTGCCGGCAGGTGCTGTGCGTGTTCATATTCGATCGGGCCATCCTCGACGCCTTGCCGAGCGCCGATCGACGGGTCGAATTCATCCGCGAATCGCTGGTGGAGCTCGATGCGGAGCTGCGTACCCTGGGCAGCGGGCTGATCGTTCGGCATGCGGTCGCGGCCGACGAAATCGCGGCGCTGGCCCACGCACTCGAAGTGCAGGCCGTGTTCGCGAATCGCGACGATGAGCCCGCAGCGCTCGAACGTGACGCCAAGGTGTTCGGCGCACTGGCCAACGCCGGCGTCACGTATCACACCTACAAAGACCAGACCATCTTCGAGCGCGACGAGGTGCTTACCAAGACCGGTCAGTCCTACACCGTGTTCACGCCCTACAAGCGCGCCTGGCTCGCCAAGCTCGAAGCTTTCTATCTGAGGCCGTATCCGGTTCGCCACTACGCCGATGCACTGGCACCGCCGCCCGAATCGCATCGTGCCGGCGTACCGACGTTGGAGGCCATCGGCTTCGAAAAGACCAACCTCGCCGAGCTCGAAATCCCCACCGGCACCCAGGGCGGCGCGGCGCTGTTCGACGACTTCTTTCAGCGCATCGACCGCTACGACGCGTCGCGCAATTTTCCGGCGGTGCGCGGCCCGAGCTACCTGAGCGTTCATCTGCGCTTCGGCACGGTGTCGATCCGGCAACTGGCCGGCGTGGCGCATCAACTCGCGCTGCAAGGCGACGTCGGGGCCGCGACCTGGCTCAGCGAACTGATCTGGCGCGACTTCTACTTTCAGGTGCTGGCGTTCAACCCGCGCATTGGCGAGGGCAAGAGCTTCAGGCCCGAGTACGACAAGATCATCTGGCATCACGGCAAGCATGCCGACGGGCTCTTCGACGCCTGGTGCCAGGGCCGAACCGGTTACCCGTTGATCGACGCGGCCATGGCGCAGATCAACCAGACCGGCTACATGCACAACCGGCTGCGCATGGTGGTCGCGAGCTTTCTGTGCAAAGACCTGGGGCTGGACTGGCGCCGTGGCGAGGCCTATTTCGCGCTACACCTGAACGACTTCGAGCTGGCGTCGAACAACGGCGGCTGGCAATGGGCAAGTTCGAGCGGTTGCGATGCGCAACCTTACTTTCGAATCTTCAATCCGGTCACGCAGAGCGAACGCTTCGACCCGGAAGGCAAGTTCATCCGGCGTTATTTGCCTCAGATTTCAAAGCTATCGAACACGTCGATCCACGCGCCATGGAATGCCACGCCAGTGGAGCTCGAAGCCGCCGGCATCGTGCTGGGCGAGGGCTATCCGAAACCCGTCGTCGACCACGCCGAGGCTCGCGAACGCACGCTGCAGCGCTACGGCGTGGTGCGCAGCAAGGCCACTGCCGCGAACTGAGGCAGTCAGAGGCAACCGGAGCCAGCAGAGCTGGTGGGTCGCCCGGCAAGGCCACCTCACTGTGTGCGGGTGCTTACCTATGTCGTACGAAAGATTGCATATCAGGCGATCCCAAGGTAATTTATCGGCCAGAGGAGATACAAAAACCGAGGAGATTTCATGGCGATGCTGTCCGCGTATCGACGCGCAGCGGCTGACCAGTGGCTGGCCTCCGCCGACGCGGCCTTCGGCGCACTCGACGAGGCCATTTGTCTGGTCAGCGGCAACGGCGCGCTCCTGCATCTCTCCGCCAAAGCGCGCGAGTGGCTGGAGCCGACGGGAGGCCTTCAAGTGCGGCAAGGTCGGCTCTGGCATCCAGTCGCAGGCATGCGCGACGCCTTGCAGGGCGCACTGCGACAGGTTGCAACGCGGCCCACCACCTCCCATCTCGCGACAACCGGAAGCCGCGACGGCGCATGCCTCCACCTGGACCTCGCGCGCGCCGATGTGAGCTTGCGCATGGGCGATGAATCCATGGTGTTCGTTCGCATGCGCCGCGGCCGTCCCTCTGCCCTTGCGAGTGCCGACGGGCTTTGCATGACCTTCAACCTGACGCCGGCCGAGGGCCGCGTGCTTGCAGCGCTGATCGATGGCGAATCGCCAGCCGACCATGCGCGCTCCTATGGCACATCCATCCACACGGTGCGAAAGCAGATCGCGGTGCTGATGGAAAAGATCGGCTGCACGCGCCAGATCGATCTGGTGAGGACCGGGCTGGGGGCTCTTTAGCTACGCATTCGGCGTCATCAGTTTGCGGGATGCCAGCGGCGGGTCGCAGCCCTAATGTGAGCCTCCCGACAAAGGAGAAGATGCATGACAACCGTTCGCCCTCTGGCCGCCTGTCCACGCGCGCCTGCCCGCTCTGATCGCTCCGGCGCCTTCGCCGAACCATCGCATCTCCGGCGCCTCGGATGGGCGGTCACCGGCGCTGCAGCGCTGGCAGTTTCCGGATGCGGCGGCGGTGGCGGTGGCTACAACTTCCCGGTGATCGGCGCGACGCCGGCACCCTCTCCTGCACCTTCGCCAGCTCCCGCACCGGCACCGGCCCCTGCCCCTGCCACGTCCAGCCTGAGCGGCGTTGCCGCCACCGGTGCCGCATTCGCCGGCGCGCATCTCACGGTGGTCGACAAGACCGGCACGACCGTGTGCGACACGACCACCACGCCGCAAGGCACCTACAACTGCACCCTGCCGGCGACGACGCAGGCGCCACTGGTCATCACCGCGCGACGCGGCGATCAGGTGCTCTACAGCGTGACCGCCAGCACCACGGGCGGCAATGCCAACGTGACGCCGCTCACCACCATCGTGGTATCGCGCCTGTCGCCTGCGGGGGATCCATCTCAATTGGCGGCGGCGATCAAGGCTGCCACCCGGGTGGTCGACGAGGCCAGCATCAAGGCCGGCGTTTCCGAGTTGCTTTTGTTGTTGAAGCCGCTGCTCGATGTGCTCGGCGACAAGATCGACCCGATCACCGGCGCATTCAGCGCCGACGGAACTGGGCACGACCGCGTGCTCGATTCCGTATCGGTTAGCGTTCGGCCCGACGGCACTGCGGCCAACATCGAGATTACGCTGCGGCTGGTGCCGACCGGCGGCACCGACGCGGCGCCGGTGTCGATCACCTTCCGCAGCAGCGACGCGACACCACCCACGTTGCCTCCCGTCACCCCGTCGCAACTGCCGACACCGGGCGTGGCCGAGGCCATCGCTTCGCTGCTGACGCGCTTGACCGCCTGCTACGCGCTGCCGCTGTCGCAACGTGTGAATGCACCCAACGACACGGCTGCAGTGACGGGTGGACCGGCCAACGTCATCGCGCCGGCGTGTCGCACCGTGTTCTTAGGCGACGACCCGGCCAGCTACCTCAGCGGCAGCAGCAAAGTCGGGCGCGACATCAATAACGCCGGATCGTTCGCGGGCCTGTTTCGCCCCGGTGCCACCGGCGTGGTGTTCGACCAGGGCGCCATCGGCTTCTACCGCCCCAACGGCGACGTGGTGCTGAAATACCACACGATTGACGTGCTGGGCAACGCGACCTTCGACACGCTGGTCGCACGCCCGGTCGGTGGTGTGCTGAAGCTCATCGGCAACCAGTATGTCTACAGCGCCAGCGTGCGGCCGTCCGTCGAAGACAGGGAGTTCATCAACTCGCCGGCCTTCGATTACGTGGCGACGGGCTACAACCTGTTCGTCGCCAACATCAACGACAGCGGTGGCAATCCACTGTTCGCCAAGGTGCTGGTCACCGCGCCCGATGGCCAGGTCTACACGCTGAAACCAACCGTCGGCAACTCATACCTGGGGCTGACAAACTCGGCGGGCGTCCTTGTCAGCGTGACCTCGATCCTGCGTCTGGCAGCGCTGTACAGGAACAGCGCAACGGCAGGCAATCCGGCGGACAGGGAAGGCAGTGTGTTCCTCGGCCCGGCGCAACTGAACGACGCGCAACTGGTCGCGCTGCGCGACGAAGGCGTGTGGTCGATGGAGTTCTTCCACGTCGATGCGACCAAGCCGAACGTGGTGCAGAGCTACCGCACCCTCAAGCGTGCGCCGACGCGGGGCGAAACCCTGCAGATCAGGTTCCTCGCGCTAACGCCGGAGGCGCGGTCCACGCTGGTGTCGATCACGTCGGTCAGCAAGTCGCTCACCTTCGGTGCAACCAGCGCGACGGTGCCCAACGTGTTCGACTTCAGCATCGCCGGACAACCCGCCTGGTCTGTTCCCGAAGGCAGCGTGCCAGCCATCAACTTCGCGATCTTTGGCCGCGCTCCGACCGTGGGCGGAGTAGCTGGCGCCCGATTCGACGATGGTGCAGGCCTAGCGTCCCAGGCACGCACGGCCAAGGTGCTCTGCACGCCGCAAAGCATTGGCGATCCACATTGCGATACCGCCGCCACCGGCGTATTGCAGTACGCGCAGGGCACAAGCTTCAACTACATGCAACTGAACTCGCGCAGTCGGGACCAGCTCGAGCTGTTCAAGGGCATCGCGTTCTATACGTACACACCATGAAAGTTGCCATGCGCGCACCTTCGAATTCACCGCTCCAGATGGCCGGCCTCGCGCTGCTGTGGGCGCTGGGCGCTGGCGCCGCAGCAGCGGCCGAACCAATCGTCAGCGCGCAGGAACTCATCGATAAAGGCGCTCTTCGGCTGCCGGCCGATGCGGTGAAGGCTCTACTGGCAGCAGGGGCGGGCATCGAAACGATCGCGCCGGCCAGCGGCAATACGCGGCGCTGGACCAACGAACCCGACGGCAACTTCGTTGCTTCGAGCAGGGGAAAGCTGGGAACGAACTCGACCGCCCAAGGGACCTGGAAGGTGACCGACGGCGGCCTCTACTGTGTCGAAATTGCGTGGAAGGGCGGCGGCGAGCAGTGGTGCCGTGCCGTCTATCGACTCGACTCCGCGACCTATCTGGCGCCAGCGGATCTGCCAAAGAACGCTGACAAACAGTACGGGATGTTGACGGTCGCTGGACAGGCCGGCGCGGTCGCTGCCGCAATGGCCAGCGCGCCCATCTCGGTTGCCGCGCCCATCTCGGTTGCCGCGCCCGTCGCGGTTGCCACGCCCGCCTCCACCGCACCGTCGGCCGCAGCAGCGGCCAAGGGCGCGCGAAGCTACCTGGACAAGGCACAGGTCGAACAGACATTCATCGGCAAGTCGATGGTCTTCAAACGCGGCAACGAAATGGTGCAATGGGAGCTGCGGGCCGACGGCCAGCTGTTCGCAACCAATCGCACACGCGGGAGCCGGGACGCAGCCGCATGGCAGCTCGCCGACGACGGCAAGCTGTGCGTCAAGTGGCGCGGCAGCTCGCAGGACGGCTGCCGCTACTACTACAAAGAGGGTGACAAGTTTTCGATCACCGAAACCAATCAGCCCAATGCCGCAGCCGTAGCCGAGATACAGGAAATTCAGTAGCCGCGGCCGAGGCCGGGCGACCCAAGCGCACGCTCAGACCGCACCCGCCAGCGCAGGCTCGCTGGTGTAGCTGCGCACCAGCCGCAGCAACTCGTCTTCGGAATATGGCTTGCCGAGGTAGTGATTGACCCCCAGTGTGCGAGCGTGGTCGCGGTGCTTCTCGGCGATGCGCGAGGTGATCATGATGATCGGCAGGTCGGCCAGCGACGCGTCGGCGCGAATGTTGCGCGCCAGGTCGAAGCCGTCCATCCGCGGCATCTCGATGTCCGACAGCACGACCGAGGGCCGCTCCTGCTGCAATCGTTCGAGTGCCTGCAGACCATCGGCCGCCAGCGCGACCCGATAGCCTTCGCGTTGCAGCAGGCGCTGCGTCACGCGGCGCACGGTGATCGAGTCGTCGACCACCAGCACCAACGGCACTTGCGCGGGTGCTTGCGGCAACATGACGACCTGCGCCGTACCGCCTTCGGCCGAGCCCGCCACACGGGCTGCTTCCGCACCGACGCCACCCGCAGCCTGCAGCTGCCGTGCCAGCTCGCCATGCACCGCCGCCAGCGCGACCGGGTTGTAGAGCAGCGCGACCGCGCCCGATGCCAGCACAGAGATGCCCGCCATGCCCGGCAACCGCGAGAGTTGCGGGCCAAGGTTCTTGACCACGACTTCCTGGTTGCCCAGCACTTCGTCCACATGCAGCGCCACGCGTTGCGCCGCGCTTCGCACGATGACGATGGTGTTGTGTTTGCCCGGCGCCCGCTCGCTGCGTGCCGACGATTGCAACAACGCACCCGCCCAGTAGAACGGCACCTGCTCGCTACCGAACGGGTAGCTCTGCGACAGGTAGGCCGACTCGACGTCGGAACCACTCACGCGCTGCACCAGTTCGACCAGGCTCGACGGCACGCCGATCGACACCGCGCCGGCCCGCATCATCACCACGTGCGTCACCGCGGTGGTGAGCGGCAGCACCAGCTTGAAGCTCGTGCCGGCGCCCGTCGCGGTGCGCGTTTCGATGCGACCGCCGAGCGCGGCGACATTCGCGCGAACCACGTCCATGCCGATGCCCCGGCCCGCCAGTTCCGACACCTGATCGGCCGTGGAGAAACCGGCCTTGAAAATCATCTCGGACGCTTGGTCCACCGTAAGCTGTTGGCCTTCCTCGATCAGGCCGAGTGCGCGAGCGCGAGCAGTGATGCGCTCGTGGTCGAGGCCCGCACCATCGTCCTTGAAGGTGACCGACACGTCGTTGCCTTCATGCTGCAAGTCGATGAGGATCAGGCCGCTGGCTTCCTTGCCGGCCTTTTCTCGCACGGCAGCGTCTTCGATGCCGTGGGCCACGCAGTTGCGCAGCAAATGTTCGAACGCCGGCGTCATCCGTTCAAGCACGCCGCGGTCCATCTCGATCGTGCCGCCGGTGATGTCGAGGCGCACCTGCTTGCCGGTGTCCTTGGAGGCCTGCCGCACCACGCGGTAGAGGCGGTCGGACAGACCCTCGAACTCGACCATGCGCGTGCGCAAGAGTCCGCGTTGCAGCTCGCGGGTTTGCCGTGCCTGCGCGCTCAGGTCGTCTTCCGTCGCCTGCACGGTTTTCTGCAGCGTGCGCTGCACCGTGGCCACGTCGTTGACCGACTCGGCCATCATGCGGGTCAGTTCCTGCACGCGGGTGAAGCGGTCGAACTCGAGCGGATCGAAGCCCTGTTGCGAATCCTTGGCCTGGGCCAAGCGAGACTGCATCTGGCTTTCGGCCTGCACTTCGATGTCGCGCAACTGCTGGCGCAGGCGGTCCAGGTTGCCGGTCAGGTCGCCGAGCGAACTGCGCAGCTGGCCCAGCTCGGCTTCCAGCCGCGAGCGCGTGATGATGACCTCGCCGGCCTGCGCGACCAGCCGATCGAGCAGTTGCGTACGGATGCGAACCTGCTGGGTCGACGAGGCGCGCAACGGCACCAGCGCAGACGGCGTAGGCAGTGCAGCCTTGGTTTTGGCGAGCGCAGGCGTTTCGACCGCATCGACCGCATCGACCGTATCGATTCCTTCGGAGAACAGATCCGCGTCCGCTTCCTCAGTTGCGTTCGGCAACGGCTCGGCGGGCTTGGCAGCGCTGACCAGCGGCATCGCAGCAGCGGTCGCGGCCTTCTGCGCGATCTCCGCCTGCGTTGCCGCATCGTCCGCGCGCAGGGCATCGAAGGTAGCTTGCAGACCATCGAAGCGACCCAGCAAACGCTCGACCGATGCGGTATCGGCGCCAGCGCTGCCGACGTACTCGATCTCCGATTCCATGCGGTGCGCGCGCTCGCCCAGGCGCATGGCGCCAGCCAGACGCGCGCTGCCCTTCAGGGTGTGCAGCGTGCGCAGCACCGACGCCCGCGGCGCCGTGTCTTCAGGCCGCTGAGCCCATTCGCGCAGCGCGGTACCGAGTTGCGGAAGAAGCTCTGCCGCCTCTTCTTCGAAGATGGGGAACAGGTCGACATCAACCGCGTCGGCCAGATCGATCGCGTCTTCCGAATCCTCCATCGCGACGTTGGGCACATGGGCTGCTGAGTCGGCTTCGGTCGAGGCCGAGAAGCCGGAGGGGCGATCGGCGTGCTCTGCTGGAGCCAAGACCTGTTCGACCCTGGCCTCAACAGGCTCTACCGACATCAGCGACTCGGCCACTTCGCGCAGCGCCTTGACGGTTTCATCGGCAGGCTCTTTGAGGAAGCCGGCAGCGAATTGATGAAGCAGGCGCCGGAGCTCTTCGGCCGCAGCGACCAGCACCGCGCCTTGTGCCTCGGTGCCGCTGCCTTGCATGTGCAGATGCTGCAACGCCGCTTCGAACAGGCGAGCCATGCCGGACAGGCTCTGAAAGCCGACGGTGGCCGAACTGCCCGCGAGCGAATGCGCCAATCCGATGGTCGAGTCGGCCACTTGCGTGTGCGGCTCCATCGCCCACTCGCCGACCTGGTTGGCGAGCTGGCGCGACCACTCGTCGGCTTCGTTCAGATAGACGTTGTAGAGCGCGATGCCGATGCGCAGCGGGCCGATCGCCTTGACCGCATCGTCGGCGCCCGAGGCATTGGCCGCATCGATATAGATGGAAGGCGGCACGATCTCAGGCAGCACCTCCGGCGCTTCGACCTCTGCCACGGGCTGGACGACCGGCTCGACTGGCAGCGCCATGGAGGGCTCGCCGGCCGACTTGAACAACGGCTCGTCGGACGGCCCGGACAGCAATGGACTGAACACGGGTTCGACGCCGCGCTCGAATTCCGCCGTCGATGATTCGCCGAACTCGCGGGGCGCCGAGAAAGCCGTCGTTTCGCGGCTCGGCTCCAGCGGCGACTGGGCTGTCGCGAAGAAATCGATCTCGTCGTTGCCGAGGAGGAAAGCCGGGTCGGCAACCCGATCGCGATCGCGATCGCGCTCTGGCGCCGGATCGAACTGCGTCGGCTTGGCGTCGAAATCGAGAAAGTCGGTGGATGCGAAGTCGTCGTCGGAGTGGTCGAGCCGCGGTGCAGCCGGATGATCTTCGGCGGCGTCCTTGGCTTCTTTGCCAGCTTCCTTGGCAGACGCAGGCTTCGAAAAATCGAACTCCGGCGGCGCGTCGTAGGCCGTCGTGAGGAAGTCGAGATCCGGCAATTCCGGCATCAATGCGTCGGGCTCGCTCGGCGTTGCTGTCGCTGCAGCCGGCGGCTCGGCAGCGATCTGTCGCGCCGCGATAGCCAGCGCATCGGCGTCGGCCGTACGCGTCGGCATTGCCGCGATCGGCTCGCCGGAACGCAGCGCCTCGGCCATCGTCCGGAAAGGAACAGCTTGCCAGTTGTGCGGTTCGCCGGAGGCAACGGCCTCGACCCACTTCGCGAAATCCTGCAGCGCCCTGCCGGTGCCTTCGATCAATTCCGGCGTTGCGGCGCGCTGGTCGGCGAGCCAGGTGTTCATCACCTGCTCGAAGGCCCACGCGGCTTCACCGAAGTCCATCAACCCGACCATGCGCGAGCTGCCCTTGAGCGTATGGAACGCACGGCGCAGCACTGTCAGCTCTCCGCCTTCGGCCGCGTCGCGGCGCAATGCAGACACCGCGGCCAAGCCGTTGTGCAGCACCTCGCGCGCCTCGTCCAGAAAGATGTTTTGCAGGTCTTCTTCTTCGAGCTCGGTCACCTCGGTGTCTGGCATCGAATGTTCGAGCGGCGCCGGTCCGGTGATCTTCGAGGTCCAACTGACGGTAGCGAGGCTGAACTCTTCGAGCGGGGAAACTTTCTTGCGGCTCGGCGCTGCGAGTGCGGCCAGTTTGGCCGCAATTTGTGCGTCCACTTCTTCCACGCTGAGCTTGGCGTCGTACGCGGCTTTGGCGGCGATCGGCGCTGCAGGAAGCGTTACGGAGGGCGTTGGCGAATGCGACGGAACGTCGTGCAGCACGGGCGCAGCAGCAGGCGCGATCGACACCGGCACCGGCGCTTCGGGCACCGATTCGGTTCCTTGGCGGCCCATCAACGGCTTCAGCTCGCCGGTTGCCGCGTCGAACACGAACAAACGCTTTGCCAGCGCCGGCTGGTAGCCCAGCATGTCGATCAGAAAACCGAGCGCGCCGAGGTTGTTGCCGAGCGAATCGAAGCTGCGCGTCTCTTCGGCCGACGATTCTTCGATGGTGGAATCGCGGGCCATCAGGTTGTCGACGTTGTCCCGCATGCGCTGCACGGTTTGCGCAGCCTGGTCGAGCCCGAGCACCGAGAAGACACCGCGCATTTGCAGCAGCTGGCTCGGCACGGTGCGCAACGAACTCTTGTCGCCCGGCCGACGGAAAAACTGGTCGAGCGATTTTTCAAGCTCGCTCAAATGGGAGCGCAACTCATCGACCACGGTGCCCATGGTCTGCCGATCGCTCACGCGTCGGTAGAGCTCTTCCATCCACGGTTCGAGCGGCTCCGAACGGCCGCCTTCACGCGCGCGGTCGATGCGACCTGCGAGCTGCACCGTGCGCGCGGTCAGTTGCCGATCATGCGGGTCGAGGTCTTCGAAAGCCGCTTCCAGGTACAGCACCGAGGTCGCGACTTCCATGGCGAGTTCGGTGGCCGGCGGTTGCCCGGCGCGGAGCGAATCTTCGACCGCGTTGTTCAGCGCCTGCACCATCGGTGCGCTGGGCGGATGCAGCTTGCCGAGCGACTCTCCCAACTGCGCGAAGGTGTCTGCCACCTGCCGCATGCGGGTCATGTCGCCGCCCGACAGGGCCGACCACATTTCCTTGGCGGCCTCGATGCGTTTGCGCGCCTGGACCAACACCAGCGGGTCGAAGCGACCGAACTGCTCGACGGTGTAGTCGACGTGTTGCTCGGCTTCAAGGCCCCAGGCCGCACGCACGGCGCGCAAGGTCAGGGCCTCGTCGCGGGCGGTGGGCACGGCCTGTCCGCAGAAAAACAGCAGGTCTTGCCCAAGTCGGTCCGACACGGTGTTGTCACCGCGGGCGAGCGTGGCGTACTGCAGCAGCACACGCGAGGCGGCGCGCTTGACGTACACATCGGCGGGCATCAAGGCCAGGGAAAGCGATTCGAAAAATGCGGCGGCCAACGTCCAGAAACTTCGGACGCGGGAAATGGTGGCGCCGCGCGCGAGCCCGAGGCACAGCGCACTCAAGCGACGCGCAGCAGCGTCGTCGCCGGTCTTGACGACCTTGAGCACTTCGCGGTCGAGCTTGGATCGCACCGCCGGGTCGTAAACCAGCGTGGGCTGCCGGTCGGACGCCTCGATGTCGACCCAGCGAAACGGCAGGCTCCAGAGGTCGGCCGGATGAACACGTTCGTTGCCCACCAATTCGAGCACGTCGCGGTATTGCGGAAACAGCGCGATCGGCGACACCGTCTTGCCCGACAACATGGCACTCAAAAAGTCGGTGACAGCAAAACCGGCCTTGTCGATTTTTTGTACCGCGGCTTCGTTGCAGCGCGTCGGCTCCGCGACGAAGCTCTGCACGGCGAACTCCATCGCGCCCAGCACCAGCGCCGGCGCGGCATGACCGACCATCTGCAACGCGCCCACGGCTTGATGCAGTTGCTGGCGTGCCAGCCGCAACGGCCCGGCATCGAGCTCGGGCACCGTGCCCGATTCGCGCGAGAAACGGCGCAGCGATTTGCTGACGCCGTCGATCGATTTCTGGATTTCACCCAGGACCCAGGCCAGCGGTCCAAGGTCTTCGGTGGCCGGCGCGTTGCCGGCGACATGAGCGGTGGCGGGGCTTAGAGTCGACACGATTTTTTCTCGGCGTGTATTTTTTTAACGGGCGTCGGACGTCGAACGTCGGACTGCTTAAGCGATCTTGAAACGCGACACCGACTGGCGAAGTTCTTCGGCCATGTGCGACAGCTCGCGCACCTGTTGCGCGGTGGTGCGCGTGCCTTCGCCGGTTTGCTCGGTCACCGCAAAAATGTGCTGGATGTTGGCAGCCACCACGTTGGCCGAATCGGCCTCGCGCGATGCCGATTGGGAGATCTGCTCGATCAGCTCGGCAAGGCGACGCGACACGCGGTCGATCTCCGACAGTGCGGTGCCGGCGTTGTCGGACAACTTGGCGCCTTCGACCACACCCTGCGTGGAGCGCTCCATGGCGCCCACGGCATCCTGCGTGTCGGTTTGAATCGCCTTCACCAGCGCCGAGATCTGACGCGTCGCATCGGCCGACCGCTCGGCCAGCCGCTGCACTTCTTCGGCCACTACCGAGAAGCCGCGGCCGGCTTCACCGGCCGATGCCGCCTGAATGGCCGCGTTGAGTGCCAGCACGTTGGTCTGCTCGGTAATGTCGGAAATCAGCTCGGTGATTTCACCGATCTCCTGCGACGATTCGCCGAGCCGCTTGATGCGCTTGGACGTTTCCTGGATCTGGTCGCGAATCGAGTTCATACCGCCGATGGCGTTCTGCACCGCCTGCAAGCCGGACGATGCAGCTTGCAGCGATTGCCGCGCCACCGTGGCCGACTCTTGCGCCTGCGCCGACACGCCGTTGATTCGCTCGGCCATCGTCAGCACCGACTGCCCGGTCTCGCGAATCTCGCGCAGCTGCTCGGTCGAAGCTGCCAGCAGTTCGGTCGACGTGCTTTCCACTTGCGACGTCGTTGCGGCCACGCGGGTCGCCGTGTTCTGCACGTTGCCCACCAGCAAACGCAGTTCTTCCACCGTGTAGTTCACCGAATCGGCGATGGCGCCGGTGATGTCCTCGGTCACCGTGGCTTCTTGCGTCAAGTCGCCCTCGGCCACCGTTTGCAGCTCGTTCATGAGCCGCAAAATTGCCGCCTGGTTGGCGGTGTTCACGCGGCTCGCGTCCTCGCGCATGCGCTCGGCCTCGACCCGTTCGTTCTCGGCCAAAGCAGCACGTTCGCGCCCTTCTCTCACTTGAACGAAACCGATCGCGCCAGCGAGCAGCAGTGCCGCCAGCGCCAGCACGAACAGCATTACCAGGGTGCCGGCGCCGAGGCCGGTGCGTTGCGACAGCTTGTCTTGCAGATCGCCGAGCGCGAGGCGCAGCGGTTCGCTGTCGGTCAGGATCATCGATTGCGCTTCGCGCGCCGCCACCAGGCCCTGCAGGTTTCCGAGAATGGCGCCGGCCTGGCCGCGCGTCTGCTCATACGTCTTCAGGATGGCTTCGAGTTGCTGGCGGGTCTGCGCATCGCGCGAGCCGGGCAAGCGTTGTTGCGCATTGCCGTCGAGCAGGCCGCGCGTAATTTCCTGGAAGGTGTTCAGGTCCTTGCCGAGCAGGAACACCGCATCGGGGCTCACGCCTTCGACCGTCAGAAATTCATTGGCAGACTTGCCGATCCGCTGCGTCAGCATGACCAGCTGACCGGCAGCAGAGATCTCCGGCACGGTCGCGTTCTGCTGCATCTTGAGCGACGCCACCGTCTCGGTCATTTCGAGCAAATCGGACGACTGGCGGTTGATGTTGCGAAGCGCGGCACCGACCTGCGTCAGGATCTGCTGCTGCGCCAGCACGGCTTTGGCGCTCTTGTCGGCGCGGTCGACCAGCGGATTGATTTTTTCGAGTTCGGCGTCGTACTGAGAACCGACACGCTCGAGCTTGAGCGAGTCGTCACCGGCCGTCAGGCCTTGTGCGCGACGCGCCAGATCGTCCGAACTTTCCTTCACTTCCGTGAAGGCCGGCACGTTCCCCACCAGCGCCTGCGAAACCGACTTGGCCAGACGCTGAGATTGCATCAGCGCCTGACCAGTCGAAGCCACCTGTTGCGCCAAACGCTCTGCGCGAAGAATGGCGGAACCCGCCACGAGAAGCAGCAGCAACACGACCGCCGCCAGCACGCCGGCCAGCACGCGCTGTTGGCGCTGCAGCCCACCGCGTGCCGCCAACGGCGCACCGGTGCCACTGCCCGCCGATGCCGCCAGGGGCTCAGGCACATCGTCGAAATTACGGCTGGGCGCAAAGTCGGCGTGACCATCCGGAGACACCACGGTATCCGGAGGTTCGGGCGCGTGTGCAGGCACCGCAGCCGCCTCGTTCGCGGACTCACGGCGCAACAGCACCGTTCGTTCTTCCGGCGGCTGAACCGTCTCGGTGTGCTCGAGCGACATGGCCGCGGCGTTGCTGGCGTGAACGGTCACGCCGTCTTCCCGCAAAGGTAGAAACTTCTTGAACTTGTCGGCGATCGAACTCACGGTCGGTCCTTCAGGTTGTTGTCTGGTCGACGCCCTCAGGCGCCAATGCTCAAAAACTGGGGTTGCTGCGACAGCGCCTGCAGGTTGACTTCCTGCCAGCGCTCTCCTGCAACGTCTGTGTACGCATGCCCGAGCCACGCGGGCGCGTCAGGCCCCGGCAACTCGGCAGCGGTAAATGCTTCAACGCCACGCAACCCGATCAGGCGGTCGACGAGCAATGCGCAATTGACTTCGAGCAACTCGTTCAAGGCCACCATGCGCGACTGCGCACGGGCCGATTCGGTAGCGGCCAGCGGCGTCGCAACGCCCGATGCAAAACTCGACAACTGCACCACGCCGTACAAACCGCCGCGCAAGTTGGCGACGCCGAGGAACCACGGCTCGGTATAGGGCACTGCTTGCGGTGGCGTCCAAGGAAAAATCTCGCCGGCATGGGAGAGGGGAAACAGGTACTTGCGGTCGCCTGCTTCGACTGCGAGCCACGAGGCAGACACACCCGATGTGCGCGCTGCCTGCAGACGACTGGCAAGGCGGGACTGGAAAGCGCGCAGGGCGTCGCGGTTGGCCATGGACTCGTCGGGACGATCAGGCCAGCGCGCTGATCTTTGCCATCAGTTCGGCCGCGTTGACCGGCTTCACGATGTAGTCGCGAGCGCCCTGACGCATGCCCCAGACGCGGTCCGTTTCCTGGTTCTTGCTGGTGCACAGAATGATGGGCACGGATGCGTATTGCGGATTGCGCGCAATGGCGCGGGTCAACTGGAAGCCGTTTTGACCGGGCATCACGACGTCCATCAGGATGAGGTCGGGTTGTTCTTCTTCGAGGCGGCGCATCGCGTCGTCCGCGTTCTCTGCGGTTTTGACGGCGAACCCATTCTTCTGGAGCAGGTCGGTCAAAAACAGCAACTCCGTCTTGGAGTCGTCGACGACCAGCACTTTGTGAATCGGCATTAAGGAGCTTCCTGTTGAACCAGACCGAACTGCTGCACGGCTTGCAGCAACTGGTCCTTGGTGAACGGCTTGGTGAGATAGTCCTGCGAGCCGACCATGCGGCCGCGCGCCTTGTCGAAGACGCCGTCTTTGGAAGACAGCATCACGACAGGGACGTTTGAGAAATGCGCGTTGCGCTTGATGATGGCGCAGGTCTGGTAGCCGTCGAGGCGCGGCATCAGAATGTCGCAAAAGATGAGGTGCGGCTTGTGGTCGTTGATCTTCGAGAGGGCATCGAAGCCATCTTCGGCGAGCAGCACTTCATGACCGCCTTGCTTCAGGAAGATCTCGGCACTGCGCCGAATGGTGTTGCTGTCATCGATGACCAGCACCTTGTAACCGGACCCGCTCGTGCTCATTCGCACTCCTCGTTGCACCCACACCGGGAAGACGACTGCGCCGACTTTTCAGCGCAGGAAGCACGACCCTATGCCATGCTTCACATCTCAACCATTTCGAAGTCTTCCTTGCGCGCCCCGCACTCCGGGCAAGTCCAATTCATTGGAACCTCTGCCCACGCCGTACCTGGCGCAATACCATCTTCTGGTACTCCCACCGCTTCGTCATAGATCCACCCGCAAATCAGGCACATCCAGGTTTTCGTATTCATCGCAGCTTAAAGTCCCTGTACATAGAATGCAACGATTGTATCTAGGCGTATCACGATTACACGTGACCAACGTCTCACATATGCCACCATCGCGTGACACCAAACGGCGTATGAAAACTTACTTACTACCGCCCGAGAACGCCCGCCTTAAGGACGATCTTAACGACCCTCCAACAACCGAAGAAGACGAGGGGCTGGAGGTCGAAGGCCTGGATCCCCCCTGCGTGCTGGTTTTTAACGCGAGCGACCCCAGCGGCGCGGGTGGATTGGGATGCGATGCACTCGCCATGGCCTCCGTCGGCGCCCACATGTTGCCGGTCGTAACGGGCGCCTACGCACGCGACACCGCCGAAATTTTCGATCACTTTCCGTTCGATGAAGAAGCCGTTGCCGAACAAACGCGTGCCATCCTGGAAGACGTCGAGGTGCAGCTGATCAAGGTCGGCTTCGTCGGAACGCCGGAGATCCTGAGCACAGTTGCCGAAACCGCGACCGACTATCCCGAGGTACCACTGGTGGCGTACATGCCCAACCTGTCGTGGTGGGACGAGAACCTCATCGAGCCGTACCTCGACGCTTTCCGCGAACTGCTGTTGCCGCAGACGACGGTTCTGGTCGGAAACCACAGCACCCTGTGGCGCTGGCTGTTGCCTGACTGGTCCGGCGACCGGCCACCCGGCGCGCGCGACATCGCCAAGGCCGCGGGCGAGTTCGGCGTGCCCTACACGCTGGTGACCGGCATCATGCTGCCCGACCAGCACATCGACAACGTGCTGGCGTCACCGCAATCGGTGCTCGCGAGCGAGAAATACGAGCGGCTCGAAGCCGTGTTCTCCGGTGCTGGCGACACGCTGTCGGCTGCGCTCGCGGCACTGCTTGCCAGCGGTACCGACCTGGTCGCAGCCACTGGCGAAGCGCTGAGCTATATGGATCGCTGTCTCGACGCAGGCTTCAGGCCGGGCATGGGGCACGTGATTCCCGACCGCCTGTTCTGGGCGCAAGAAGAAGAAGAAGAAGATCTCGACGACGACCCTCCCGAAGTCGGAGACGCCTCCGATTTCGGCCTGCCTCCGCATGACACCCGACACTGATCTCTGGCACTGAAAAGCACTGACATGGCTACCGACCTCAACGAAACCCTTTTCGAGCGCGCTCGCGCCGTCATCCCCGGCGGCGTCAATTCGCCGGTCCGCGCATTCAAGGCCGTGGGCGGCACGCCGCGCTTCGTCAAGCGCGCGCAAGGCGCTTACTTCTGGGACGCCAACGACAAGCGTTATGTCGACTACATCGGCTCGTGGGGGCCGATGATCCTCGGACACGGACACCCGGCAGTGGTCGAAGCGGTGCAAAAGGCCATGCTCGACGGCTTCTCTTATGGCGCACCGACCGAACGCGAAATCGAATTGGCAGAGGCCATCCTCGCGCTGGTGCCGTCCATGGAAATGGTGCGCCTCGTGAGCTCCGGCACCGAAGCGGCGATGAGTGCGTTGCGGCTCGCGCGCGGTGCCACCGGCCGCAAGTACATCATCAAGTTCGAAGGCTGTTATCACGGCCACGCCGACGCGTTGCTGGTCAAGGCTGGCTCCGGTCTCGCAACCTTCGGGCATCCGACTTCCGCCGGCGTGCCGCCCGAAGTCGTGCAGCACACGCTGGTTCTCGAATACAACAACATCACCCAATTGGAAGAGGCGTTCTCGCTGCACGGCCACGAACTCGCTTGCCTGATGATCGAAGCGATCGCCGGCAATATGAACTTCGTGCGCGCCACGCCCGAATTTGCGAAGCGCTGTCGCGAACTCTGCACTCAGCACGGCGCGCTGCTGGTGTTCGACGAAGTGATGACGGGTTTTCGCGTTGGCCTGCATGGCGCGCAGGGCGTGCTCGGCGTCACGCCCGACCTCACCGTGCTGGGCAAAGTGATCGGCGGCGGTATGCCACTGGCTGCGTTCGGCGGGCCGCGCGCCATCATGGAGCAGCTGGCGCCGCTCGGCCCGGTGTACCAGGCGGGCACGCTGTCGGGCAACCCGGTCGCCACCGCATGCGGTTTGGCGACGCTCAAGGAAGTGGCCAAGCCCGGCTTCTTCGAAGGGCTCGGCCGGAGGACGCGTTCGCTGACCGACGGCCTGCGCGCCGCTGCGAAGGCAGAGGGCCTGCCCTTCAACGCCGACAGCGAAGGCGGCATGTTCGGTTTCTTCTTGATGGATGCACTGCCGCAAAACTACGCGACGGTGATGACGACCGACAACGCCAAGTTCAACGCGCTGTTTCACGGCCTGCTCGACCGCGGCGTCTACATCGCGCCGGCTTTGTATGAAGCCGGGTTCGTCAGCGCGGCGCACAGCGAAGAAGACATTGCCGCGACCATCGCGTCTGCGCGCGAGATCTTCAAGACACTGGCAAATCGGTAAGCGCGCCAGCCGCTGCAGCTAAGCGCTGGCTCCTGTGCATCGGCCAACGGTGCCGATGTCCGCCTTGCTCACTGCTGCGACGGCTGCGACGGCTGCGACAGCACCCATTTTGCGAGGAGCGCCGCATCGGCTTCGCTCACCTGCGGTTGCCGCGGCATGATCAGGCGACCCCAGACACCGACGCCGCCGCTGCGAATCTTGGCAGCCAGATGCAAAGGTGCGCCTGCATCGTCGCGGTAGCGCGCCGCGACCTGCGCGAAGCCCGGGCCGACCTGCGTGTGGACCAGCCCGTGGCACGACAGGCAGCCGGATTTGTTGGCCAACGCCTGTCCTTGAACTGACGCGGTCGCGACCGTGGTCGCCGCTGTCTGCGCCCACACCGCCGACCCGCTGCCTGCCACCACAACTGCAACTGCAACCGCAACTGCGCCCCACCATCGCCCGGCTATCGGCCGCACTCGACACCCCCGCCAGTGGCGCATGTTTTCAATGCCGCTTCAATGCCGAAAGTGCCGCACGCCGCTGAGCACCATCACCACGCCGCGCTCGTCGGCTGCATCGATCACTTCCTGGTCGCGCATCGAGCCACCGGGTTGAATGACGCTGCTCGCACCGGCATCGACAACAACATCGAGCCCGTCGCGGAACGGGAAAAAGGCATCACTCGCAACCGCAGATTTCTTCAACGACAGCCCTGCATGCTCGGCCTTGATGCTCGCGATGCGTGCCGAGTCGAGGCGGCTCATCTGGCCCGCGCCGACGCCCATCGTCATGCCACCAGCACAGAACACGATCGCGTTGCTCTTGACGAACTTGGCGACCTTCCATGCGAACAGCAGGTCTTCGAGTTGCTCGGCGGTCGGCTGCTTCTTGCTGACCACCTTGAGTTCGCTCGCGGCGAGAACGCGGTTGTCGGCGGTCTGCATCAGCAGGCCGGAGCCGACACGCTTGACGTCGACCGCGTTGCGCCCATTGTCCCAATCGGTCGCGCCGCCCGGCGGCAGTGCGATCTCGAGCACGCGCACGTTGAGCTTGGCCTTGGTCGCCTGAAACACGGCGAGTGCTTCGGCCGTGTAGCCGGGCGCCATCAGCACCTCGACGAACTGCTTGTTGATTTCTTGCGCGGTGGCTGCGTCCACTGGGCGATTGAACGCGATGATGCCGCCGAAGGCCGAAGTCGGATCGGTCTTGAACGCCTTTGCATAAGCCTCGGCCGCATCCTTGCCGACCGCCACGCCGCAAGGATTGGCGTGCTTCACGATCACGCATGCAGGAACGTCGAAGCTCTTGACGCATTCCCAGGCCGCATCGGCATCGGCGATGTTGTTGTAGCTCAACTCCTTGCCTTGCAACTGCTTCGCGCTGACCAGCGATCCCGGCGCCGGGAACAGGTCGCGGTAGAACGCGGCCTGCTGGTGCGGGTTCTCGCCGTAACGCAGATCCTGCAGCTTGACGAAGCGGCCGTTGGTCTGCGCGGGGAACAGCGCACGCGTCGGCGCGGGCTGGCCGATGCTGGCGTCGAAGTCGATGGCAGAGAGATAGTCACTGATCGCGCCGTCGTACTGGCTGATGCGATTGAAGGCGGCCACCGAGAAAGCGAACCTGGTCTTGTCGGTCAGCTTGCCGTTGGCCCTGAGTTCGGCCAGTGCCTGCGGGTACTGCGCGGCATCGGTCAGCACGCCGACGTCTTGCCAGTTCTTGGCCGCGCTGCGCACCATCGCCGGCCCGCCGATGTCGATGTTCTCGATCGCGTCTTCCAGCGTGCAGCCGGGCTTGGCGACGGTCGATTCGAACGGGTAAAGATTGACCACCAGCAAATCGATCGCCTCGATGTCGTGCGCGTCGATGGCCGCCACATGCGCCGGCACATCGCGGCGCGCGAGCAAGCCACCGTGGATCTTGGGGTGCAGTGTCTTGACCCGGCCATCGAGCATCTCGGGAAAGCCCGTGTGGTCGGCGACTTCCGTCACCGGCAAGCCGGCATCGGCAAGAAGCTTGGCGGTGCCGCCGGTCGAGAGCAGCTTGATGTCGAGCGCGTGCAACGCCTGGGCGAATTCGAGGATTCCGGTCTTGTCGGAAACGGAGATCAGTGCGGTGAGTGCCATGAGGTGCTTTGTTGCTTCGTGTTTTTTCTTCTGCTACGGTGTGCTTGCGCACTTACTTAAGCAACTTGTGTTCGACCAGTTTCTTGCGCAGCGTGTTGCGATTGAGACCGAGCCACTGCGCGGCGCGCGACTGGTTGCCCTCGGCCCGCGTCATGACGACGTCGAGCAATGGCTTTTCGACCACGCGCACGAGCATCTCGTACATACCGTCGGGCTCGGTGCCGCGCAGATCGCGAAAGTAACTGTCGAGGCTGGTGCGCACGCAGTCTTCAATGTGTTTTTTGCTCATGCTTGTTCTCTGCTTCTCTTCTTCTCTTCTCATTCAGCGGTGGTGACCGCTTCCTCGTTCCCCATCGTCCCCATTGCGTCGGTCTGCCCTTCGGCAAGGCGGTACGTCGGCATGCGGTCCATGCGGACCCCAAGCTCATCGAAATATTCGCCGACCGCGCGCAGTTGCAATGCGCTGTCTTCGATCGTATTCATGCGGGCCCGGAACGCCTCGCCATCCGGCAGGCCGCGAACGTACCAGCCGATGTGTTTGCGGGCAGTGCGCACACCGCTGTACTCACCGTACAAACCATGGTGCTCTTGAAGATGGTCGAGCAGCAATCGCCGTACTTCGGCAACGAGCGGTGGCGCAAGGTGCGTTCCGGTTTCCAGGAAGTGCGCGATCTCGCGAAAGATCCATGGGCGGCCTTGCGCGGCGCGGCCGATCATCACCGCATCGGCACCGGTCGCTGCCAGCACGTCGCGTGCTTTCTCCGGGCTGGTCACGTCGCCGTTGGCAACCACGGGCACACGCACCGCGGCCTTCACTGCCGCGATGGTGTCGTACTCGGCGGCACCCTTGTAGCCCTGCTCGCGCGTGCGGCCATGCACCGTCAGCATCTGCACGCCGGCTGCTTCGAAATCACGCGCCAGCTTCACTGCGTTGCGACGATCGTCGCTCCAACCGGTTCGCATCTTGAGCGTGACGGGCACGCCATGCGGCGCTGCAGCAGCCACCACCGCTTCGACGATTTCGAGAGCGAGCGGCTCGTCGCGCATCAATGCGGAGCCCGCCCATTTGTTGCACACCTTCTTGGCGGGGCAACCCATGTTGATATCGATGATCTGCGCGCCGCGATCGATGTTGTATTGCGCTGCTTCGGCCATCATTGCCGCATCGGTGCCAGCGATCTGCACCGAGATCGGACCGGGCTCACCCACATGATCGGCACGGCGCGACGTCTTGAGCGAGCCCCACAGATCCCTTCGCGAAGTGACCATCTCGCTCACTGCATAACCGGCACCGAGTTGTCGGCACAGCATGCGAAACGGCCTGTCGGTCACGCCGGCCATGGGCGCGACGAACAGGCGGTTTTCCAGCGTGATGTTGCCGATCTGCATTGTCATGAAAGTGGAAGCGGGTGTGCTGTCGGCTGCTGAAAAATGAGGCACGATTGTAGCCATGCCGCGTTTCAGTGACTGAAACGATTTGCACGAATATTTGCCTCGGGTTTGCGAGCCCGTTCGCGACGTTGGTCGCCCGTTCTTCAGCCGTCCTGACCGGTGCCCGCCCGATCGCGCATTTTTCCCACAACGTGGACAAAGCACCGCTTCCTATACTGCGCGACCATGCAAGCCTGGCTCGACTCTCTTCTCGCACTGCTCGCGCTCCCGCAATACGGGCTGTCGACGCTTTTCATCGCCGCTTTCGTATCGGCCACGCTGGTGCCGGTCGGGTCCGAGCCGTTTCTATTCGGCCTTCTCAAGTTGAACCCGTCGATGTTCTGGCCGGCCATCGGCGTCGCGACCCTTGGCAACACTTTGGGCGGCGCCGTCGACTGGTGGATGGGTTATGGCGCTCACCAGGTCGCCGACAAGTATTCGAATTCCAAGCACCACACGCGCGTGCTCAAGTGGCTTGAAAAGCTCGGTCCCAAAGCGTGCCTCTTGAGTTGGCTGCCGCTGGTCGGCGATCCGCTGTGCGCGGTCGCCGGCTGGCTCAAACTTTCATTCTGGCCATGCGTTTTCTATATGGCGGTCGGCAAATTTGCGCGCTACATCACGATGACGGTCGCGCTGCTCTACATCTGGCCAGAGTAAGGAAGCGCTCAGCTCGCCAGGGCGTACGGCCCGCCCCGTTCGAGTGCGCGCTTGTATGCAGGGCGCGCATGGATGCGATCGAGATAGGCCATGAGCTTGGGGCGGGTCGCATCGAGGCCGCCGCGCGCTTTTGCAGCTTCGACCGGGAAACTCATCTGGATGTCGGCACCGGTAAAGTTCTCTCCAGCGAACCAGCGGCTCTTGCCGAGCTCGCCTTCCATGAAGTCGAGATGCGCCTTGATGTTCGGTGTGATGAAGCCAGCCTTGGCCCTGGCAGCGATGGATTTGGCGATCGGCTTCACGAAGAAAGGCATCTTGCCGTTCTCGATCTTGTCGAAGATCAACTTCAACAGCAGCGGCGGCATGGCAGAACCCTCTGCGTAGTGCAGCCAGTACCGATAACGCAGTGCTTCCGGCGTTCCCGCGGCAGGTGCCAATCGGCCTTCACCAAAACGCTCTATCACCGTCTCGACAATCGCTCCGGACTCTGCCAACGTCAACCCATCCTCGGTCGTCACGACGGGCGATTTGCCCAGCGGATGTACGGCGCGCAACTCGGGTGGTGCCAGCATCGTCTGCGGGTTGCGCTCGTAGCGAACGACTTCGTATGGCAGTGCGAGCTCTTCGAGCAGCCAGAGCACGCGTTGCGAGCGCGAATTGTTGAGATGGTGAACGGTGATCATGAGAGTCGCAAGATGCGAACGAATTCTGGAAGGACCGGCAGTCTAACGACGCTGCTGGCGTCAGGGCTCGCGTTCGATGCGACTCAGGAACTGAACAGGAAGTTCATCACGTCGCCATCCTTGACGACGTATTCCTTGCCTTCGCTGCGCATCTTTCCGGCGTCCTTCGAGCCCTGCTCGCCCTTGAAGGTGATGTAGTCGTTGAAGGCGATGGTCTGGGCGCGGATGTAGCCCTTTTCGAAGTCGCCATGGATCACGCCCGCCGCTTGCGGGCCGGTGTCGCCGATATGAATGGTCCAGGCGCGCACTTCTTTCACGCCGGCGGTGAAATAGGTTTGCAGGCCGAGCAGCTGGTAGGCCGCGCGAATCAGCCGGTTCAGGCCCGGCTCTTCCTGGCCGATTTCGGCGAGGAACATCTTCTTGTCCTCGTCGTCCATCTCGGACAGGTCGGCTTCGATCTTGGCGCAGATGGCCACCACCGGCGCCTTCTGCTTGTCGGCGTATTCACGCAGTCGATCGAGGTACGGATTGTTCTCGAAGCCGTCTTCGGCCACGTTGCCGACGAACATCGCCGGCTTGGCGGTGATGAGCGTGAACGACCTGACCAGCGGTTGTTCGTCTTTCGTGAATTCGAGCGCGCGCACCGGAATGTTTTCGTTCAGGGCGGCCTGGCATTTCTCGAGCAGGGCCACCAGCTTGATGGACTCCTTGTCGCCCGAACGCGCCGTTTTGCCGTGGCGATGCAGCGCCTTCTCTACCGTGGCGAGGTCGGCCAGGCACAGCTCGGTCTGGATCACTTCGATGTCGGAGATCGGATCGATCTTGCCCGCCACATGAATCACGTTGTCATCGTCGAAGCAGCGCACCACGTTCACCGTGGCGTCGGTTTCGCGAATGTGCGCCAGGAACTTGTTGCCCAGTCCTTCACCGGTGCTGGCGCCGGCCACCAAGCCCGCGATGTCGACGAATTCGACGATGGCCGGAACGATGCGCTCCGGCTTCACGATCTCGCTCAGTTGCGCCAGCCGCGGGTCGGGCACTTCGACCACGCCGACATTCGGCTCGATGGTGCAGAAGGGATAGTTTTCCGCTGCGATACCGGCCTTGGTCAACGCGTTGAAAAGGGTGGATTTACCGACGTTGGGCAGGCCGACGATGCCGCATTGCAAACTCATGGAGGTCCTCTGGAATCAACCCGCGATTTTAGGCGAGGACCTCGACGCTTCGACGTCGCGCAACTTCCGACGGATTCCGGGCGCTTCGCATGCCGCATAAGGGTAAAACCCGACGCGCAAACGTTTGCGCAAACGTTTGCTTTGACTACGATCGGAGTCCCGGCAACAGACCGGAGCCCATCCATTTTCAGGAGACACACCGTGAAATTCACTCGCCGCACCATTCAATCCACCGCCGTTCTGGCACTGCTGGGCGCCCTCGCCGCGACGCCTGCGCTCGCACAGGACAAGCCCAAGGTCGCATTGGTCATGAAGTCGCTGGCCAACGAGTTCTTCCAGACCATGGAAGACGGCGCCAAGGCGCATCAAAAAGCACACGCATCCAACTACACGTTGATGGCCAGCGGCATCAAGGACGAAACCGACACCGCCGCCCAGATCAAGATGGTCGAGCAGATGGTGGCGCAGAAAATCAATGCGCTGGTGATCGCCCCGGCCGACTCGAAAGCGCTGGTACCGGTGATCAAGGCAGCCATCGACAAGGGCATCCTCGTCGTCAACATCGACAACCAGCTGGACGCCGCCGCGCTGAAGGAAAAGTCGATCCAGGTGCCCTTCGTCGGCCCCGACAACCGAGCCGGCGCCAAGCTGGTCGGCGACTACCTGGCCAAGAGCCTGAAGGCCGGAGACAAGGTCGGCATCATCGAGGGCGTCTCGACCACGTTCAATGCGCAGCAGCGCACGCTCGGCTACCAGGATGCAATGAAAGCCGCCGGCGCCACCGTCGTCGGCGTGCAATCCGGCCAGTGGGAGATCGACAAGGGCAACACCGTGGCGGCCGGCATGATGCGCGAGCATCCCGACCTCAGAGCACTGCTGGTCGGCAACGACAGCATGGCGCTCGGTGCCGTGGCGGCGGTCAAGGCCGCCGGCAAGACCGGCAAGGTGCTGGTCGTCGGCTACGACAACATCGGTGCCATCAAGCCCATGCTGGCCGACGGCCGCGTGCTGGCCACAGCCGACCAGTTCGCAGCGAAGCAGGCGGTGTTCGGGATCGAGACCGCGCTCAAGGCGCTGGCCGCCAAGCAGCCCCAGTCCTCGATGCCCGCCGAGGTCAAGACCGACGTGGTGCTGGTCACCAAGACGACCAAGTAACCACGCCATGCCGCTGGCCGCCGTCGCACCGCTCCTGACGCTGGAGTCACTTGGCAAGGACTACGCCACGCCCGTGCTCGACGACGTGTCGCTCGCGTTGCACGCGGGTGAGGTGCTGGCACTGACCGGCGAGAACGGTGCCGGCAAGAGCACTTTGTCGAAGATCGTCTGCGGCCTGGTGACCGCGACGCGTGGGACGATGGCCCTGGACGGCAACGTCTTTTCACCGGCATCGCGGCGCGACGCGGAACGCCAGGGCGTCCGTATGGTGATGCAGGAACTCGGCCTGGTGGCAACGCTGTCCGTCGCCGAAAACCTGCTGCTCGATCGCTTGCCCCATCGCGCCGGCTGGGTCCGACGCAGCGAACTGCACGCACTCGCTGCGCGCCAGTTGGCCAAGATCGGGATGCAGGGCATCGATCCTGGCACGCCGGTCGCGCGCCTGGGCATCGGCCAGCAGCAAATGGTCGAGATCGCACGCAACCTGCAGGACGACACGCGCGTTCTGGTGCTGGACGAACCGACGGCGATGCTGACGCCGCGCGAAACCTCGCACCTGTTCGAACAAATCGATTTGCTCAAAGCACGTGGCGTTGCCATCGTCTATGTGTCGCATCGATTGGAGGAGCTGCAGCGCATTGCCGACCGGGTCGCCGTGTTGCGCGACGGCCGGCTGGTCGACGTGCGCGCGATGGCGGGTGTGCGTGAATCCGAACTGGTGCAGCGCATGGTCGGCCGCGCGGTCCATGAACACGAAGGACGTCCACGCCGCCCGGCCGGTCGGGTGCTGTTGCAGGCGACCGGCCTCGGCCGCGCGCAGACGGTGCGCGACGTCGATCTGACGCTGCATGCCGGCGAAATCATGGGGCTTGCCGGATTGGTCGGCTCGGGCCGAACGGAACTGGTGCGCCTGCTGTTCGGCGCAGACAAGGCCGACCGCGGCGAGATCGCCTTGCACGGCGAGACGCCGGCATCCGGCGGCACAGCACCGGTGCAGCACATCCGGCCCGGTTGGCGTTCGCCGATGCAGGCCATTCGCGCCGGCATCGGGCTCGTGACCGAGGACCGGAAATCGCAAGGGCTGCTGCTGCCGCAATCGATCCGCGTCAACATGACCTTGAGCGACCTGCGCGCCGCGTCGCGAGGCGGGTGGCTTCAGCCGGCCAAGGAACGATCGATCGCACAGCGGTGGGTCGACGTGCTGCGCATACGCTCGCGCAGCGTCGAACAGCCGGTGGCCACGCTGAGTGGCGGCAATCAGCAGAAGGTGGTGTTCGCGCGCTGGCTCCATCGCGAATGCCGTGTGCTGCTGCTCGACGAGCCGACGCGCGGCGTCGACGTGGGCGCCCGCGCCGACCTGTATACCGAACTCGACCGCATGACCGACGCCGGCAAGGCGTTGCTGATGGTGTCGAGCGATTTGCGCGAGCTGATGGCCATGTGCGATCGCATCGGCGTGATGAGCGCGGGCCGGCTCGTCGCGGTTTTCGAGCGTGGTCAGTGGACCGAACAGTCGTTGCTCGCTGCTGCGTTCAGCGACGCGACGGCAAAGCCCGTCACACAACCTTCCAGCCTGCCGGCTTGACCGGTCTTCCCTGAACGCCATGAATCCGATTGCATCCAAACCCGTTTCTGCGCCTGACGCGCAGCCCGCCGCCACGGCAGCGACCCGCGGCGCCACGCTGCGCGGCCAGCTCGGCACCTACCTCGGCCTCGCTGCGGTGCTGGTCGGCATGGTCGCCCTGTTCGGCAGCCTGAGCGAGTATTTCCTGACACGCGAAACCTTCATCACCATCGCCAACGAAATACCGGCATTGCTCGTGATGGCGGTGGGGATGACCTTCGTGCTCATCATCGCGGGCATCGACCTGTCGGTCGGCTCGGTGCTGGCGCTGAGTGCTGCGATCACCACCGCGGCGATCCTGCAATGGCACTGGCCCGTTCCGGCCGCTGCGGCGCTGGGGCTCTTCGCCGGTCTGGCCTGCGGCGCGATCACCGGCTCGGTCTCGGTCGCGTGGCGGTTGCCGTCGTTCATCGTCTCGCTCGGCATGCTCGAAGCGGTCCGCGGCGGCGCCTATCTGGTCACCAACTCGCGCACCCAGTACGTCGGCGATGCGATCTCGGGGCTCGCGACTCCCTGGATCGGCGGCATCTCGGCGGCGTTCGTGATAGCCGTGGTGCTGGTCGCGATCGCACAGGCGGTGCTGACGCGGACCGTGTTCGGTCGCTACGTGGTCGGCATCGGCACCAATGAAGAGGCGATGCGGCTGGCAGGCATCGACCCGCGGCCGATCCGCATCATCGTGTTCGCACTCACCGGGTTGTTCGCAGGTCTGGCAGGACTGATGCAGTCGGCCCGCCTCGAGGCCGCCGATCCGAACGCGGGCGTCGGCATCGAGCTGCAGGTGATCGCCGCCGTGGTCATCGGGGGCACCAGCCTGATGGGCGGTCGGGGGTCGGTGGTCAATACCTTCTTCGGCGTGCTCATCATCGCGGTGCTCGAGGCCGGGCTGGCCCAAGTAGGCGCGAGCGAGCCGAGCAAACGCATCGTCACCGGGTGCGTGATCGTGGTCGCCGTCATCATCGACACGCTGCGCCAGCGCCGCGCCGGCGCGGTCTGACGGCAGAAACGACCATGGCCACCATCAAAGACGTTGCGCTGCACGCCGGGGTATCGATCACCACGGTGTCGCACGTGCTGAACGACACCCGCCACGTCAGCGAGCAAGGCCGCGAACGCGTGCAGGCCGCCATACGCGCGCTGGGGTACGTGCCGAGCGCCGTTGCGCGCAGCCTGAAAAGCAACACCACCTCCACGCTCGGGATGCTGATCCCGAACAGCTCCAATCCGTACTTCGCCGAGATCGTGCGCATCGTCGAAGACCGCTGCTTCGCCGCCGGCTACACGCTGATTCTCTGCAACACCGACGATGAGCCGCATCGGCAGAGCGTGTACCTCAAGGTGCTGGCCGAACGACGTATCGACGGCCTGATCGTGGTGTCCACCGGAGACGACGATTCGCTGGTCACCCAACTGCGTGGCATCAGGTTGCCGATCGTGCTGGTCGATCGCGAGATCGCCGATCCGACGTGCGACCTCGTCGAGACCGCACACATGCAGGGCGGGTTGCTCGCCGTGCGGCATTTGCTGTCGCTCGGCCATCGGCAGATTGCCTGCATCGGCGGCCCAGCCGGCGTGATGCCGAGCGAGCAGCGCATCGAGGGTTGGCGCATGGCGTTGGCGGAGAGCGGTGCGGCGCCCGGCGCCACCACGCTGTTGTGGCGCGGCGGCTTCACCAGCCAGGGCGGCTACGAGGCGATGCATGCGATCCTGCGCACCGACCAGCCGCCTTCCGCTGTCTTCGCATGCAACGACCTGATGGCGATCGGCGCGTTGCGCGCCGCGCACGAGACCGGCGTCCGGGTACCGGACGAACTGTCGATCGTCGGCTTCGACGACATCGAACTGTCGGGCTACACCAGCCCGCCGCTCACCACCGTCGCCCAACCCAAGGATCACATCGGCGCTCTGGCGGTAGACATGCTGCTGGAGCGCGTCAGCCAGCGCCGACAGGAGCCACGCAAAGTGGTGCTGCAGCCCGAGTTGCGCGTGCGGGCATCGACGGCCCGGATGCAGGCCGGCCCGCCATGAATCCGACGTCATCCTCAGCACCACCGCGCATCGTCGTGCTGGGCAGTCTCAATATGGACCTGGTGGTGCGAGTGCCGCACGCGCCCGCTGCAGGCGAGACGCTGCAGGGCCGTTCGATCCACAGCATTCCCGGTGGCAAAGGCGGCAATCAGGCAGTGAGTTGCGCGCGCCAGGGTGCGCTTGTCAGCCTGGTCGGCTGCGTCGGTGCCGACGCGAACGGCGAGGCGTTGCGCCAGGCGCTGCACCTGGACGGCATCGACACCTCGGCGGTCACCACCGATGCCTCGGCGCCCACCGGCACCGCACTGGTCATGGTCGAGGACACGGGCCAGAATCGCATCGTGGTGATTGCCGGCGCCAATGCGCACGTCGAGATCGACGACATGGCGCTGGCAGCCCAGCTGCACGGTACGGCGTTCCTCATTGCACAGTTCGAGACCCCCATCGCGCAAGTCGCGCGTGCGATGACTGCGGCCCATCGCGCCGGTTGCCGCGTGCTGCTCAACCCGTCGCCGGTGCAACCGATCGATGACGCGCTGTGGCCGCTGATCGACACGCTGGTGGTCAACGAGGTCGAGGCGCAAACGCTTTCGGGCCGACTGGTCGAGAGCCCGCGCGATGCCGCCCTGGCTGGCGAGTCGATGCGTTCACGCGGCGTTGCACGCGTGGTCGTCACGCTGGGCGCCAGCGGCGCCGTGGCCGTCGATGCGGACGGTGCGCGCCACCATCCGACACTCCCCGTGGAGACGGTCGACACCACCGCAGCCGGCGACACTTTTCTAGGTGCGCTGGCGGTAACTCTCGCCTCCGGCGCGTCACTGGACGAGGGCGTTAGCCTGGGCATCCGGGCCGCAGCGCTGTGCATCGCGCAGCCCGGCGCTCAACCTTCCATCCCGCTGCGCAGCGCCGTGTTGCGCAGTGCCTTGCCACCCGCCTGGACACCACTTTGAAACGCACTTTGCTCCTCCATCCCGAACTGTCGCAATCGATCGCCCGCCTGGGTCATGGCGACATGGTCGTACTCGCCGACGCCGGTCTGCCGATTCCCGATGGCCCGCGCCGCATCGACCTCGCGGTCACACCGGGCGTGCCCCGACTCGCCGACGTGCTCAAGGCCGTGCTGTCGGAGATGCAGGTCGAGCGCGCCATGATCGCGCGTGAAACGATCGACGCCGGTGCAGGCCACGTGCTGCCAGCCTGGTGTGCCGGTCAATTGGCCATCGCGCCCGAAATGATCTCGCACGAGGAGCTCAAGCGCTTGTGTGCGCGTGCCAAGGTGGTGGTGCGCACGGGTGAGTGCACGCCTTACGCCAACATCGTGCTGTGTGCCGGAGTGACGTTCTGAGTGGTCGAGGCTGCGCCCGACCTATCCGAAGACGTAGTTGGCACCGACCGGCTGGCCCACTTTCAGCACCTGCTCGGCGCCCTCGGTCCCGCCCTGCAGCACGATGCAATTCATGCCGAAAGTGATGGCGCCGTCGACCCGGTCGTTTTGCCGGTAGGTCGATAGCGTGTCGACAACCTCGTGCGTCGACACGGCGGTGGCGGGATCGATGTCCGGAATGGGACAGCGCGGGCACGGCTTCGCGGGCTGCAGCAAGGCCTGCGCATCGGGTGCGGTAGCGACATGGAAAATGTCGACCCGGTCTTCGTCCTGCGCCTCGATGCCGGCCAGCACGATATTCGGGCGGAATCGCTCCATGCCGATCGCGCCATGCCCGGCGGCCACCAGCTTCTCGTTCAGTTCGGCAAGCGATGCTTCGCTGGTGATCAGCAGCGGGAAGCCGTCGGCGAACTGGTTGGTCGCTTCCACGCCTCGGGTCCACTTCATGTTGGACAGCCGCTTTTGCTCGGGGTCGAAGCGGACCATCCTGAGTTGCCGGGGCTTGCCGGGCTCCGACAGGAAGTCGCTGAACCACTGCGCAGCGATATCGCCCATGTCGTAGGCGGCCACCTCGTCGTTCCAGACCGTGACCCGCACCGGACCTTCGACCCGATCGAATGCGATGTGGAGTGCCAGCATCCCGGGGGCGCGGAGCACCATTTCCATCTGCTTCATCTGCGGCCTGACGAGCGCCATCCGCGGCAGCTCGCGCTGTGTGACGAACACACCGGCGGCATCGACCACCATCCAGGCGCGGTCGAATTCGAGTCCCGCTTCGGTAAGCAGGACTTCGGGGAGTTCGACGCCGGCACAGGATTTGATCGGATAGACGAACAGGCGCGAGATGGTGGCGCGAACGTCGAAAGCCGCCAGGTCGGCAAGCGGAGCGGCGTTGGGTGGAGTCACGGCGGTTTCCTTGAAAACGTCACGAAAAGACGCGAATCTGCGATTGTCCCGCAGCGCACGGCAGCGGGAGGCAACTCCTACAATCCGCCGATGTCTCTTCCCCCCGAAGTCTGTATTCGCGGCGCCGGCATCGTCGGCCGCACGCTGGCGCTGTTGTTGGCGCGCGAACGCGTCAGGGTGGCGCTCGTGTCGCCGCAACTGCCGAACCCCCACGAAGACGTGCGCGCCTATGCGCTCAATGCCGCCTCCCGGACCTTGCTCGAAGGACTCCGCGCCTGGCCCGATGCGCAGCACGCGACCGAAGTCCGCGAGATGCAGGTCAACGGCGACGCAGGTGGTCGCGTGCAGTTCAGCGCCCCGAGCCAAAAGGTCGATGCGCTGGCCTGGATCGTCGACGTGCCGGCGCTGGAACGCCAGCTGAGCGATGCGGTCCGCTTTCAGCCACGCATCGACGTCGTGGCCGAGCCGGTGCCGGCGGCGCTCACCGTGGTGTGCGAGGGCAAGGTCAGCACGACACGTGACGCACTCGGCGTGCGATATGAGGTCACGCGCTACCCGCAACATGCGATCGCCGCGCGACTCGAAGCCGAACAACCGCATGGGGAGATCGCGCGCCAGTGGTTCGACGACCGCGGCGAGGTGCTGGCATTGCTTCCGGTCGGCGGCTCCGGTAGTCGCTCGCTGGCGCTGGTCTGGTCGGTCGACCAACTGCGCGCGCCGGCGTTGCTGGCCCTGAGCGCAGACGACTTCGCCGCGGCGGTGCGCGAAGCCAGTCAAGACGCGTTGGGTGCTTTGACGCTCACGAGCGAGCGTGCCGCCTGGCCCCTGCAACGCGCCATCGCCGATCGCTGGAGCGGCACGATGGCCGACGGCAAGGCATGGGCGCTGGCGGGTGACGCGGCGCACACTGTGCATCCGCTCGCGGGCCAAGGCCTCAATCTGGGCCTGGCCGATGCGGCCGAACTGGCCTCGGTACTGAAGGGCCGCGAGTATTGGCGGGGCGTCGGCGATGCGCGTCTGCTGCGCCGCTACGAGCGCGCCCGTCGCACCGACGTGCTGTCGATGAGCCTCGCGACCGACGCGCTACAACAACTCTTCGCGCATCGCACCGAGCCGCTGCCGGCACTGCGCAACTGGGGCATGCGTGGCTTCGATCGCACGCGGTTCGTCAAACAGTGGATCGCCCGGCAGGCCATGGGCCTTCCCTGACGCCTTCCGGCATCACACTCACTCAACGATTTAAACGGTCCTCTCATGAAACTCGCTTGCAAACTTCTTGCCGTCTTCGGCTTCGGGGCTGCCCTGCTCACCAGCTTCAATGCGCTGGCCGGCGAAGCCGAAATCCGAAAGAACCTCGCGGCGCGCATTCCGCAGTTCGCGAAGATCGACGAGGTTTCCAAATCGCCGATCGCCGGCGTGTACGAAGTCCGCATCAACGGCGCCGAAATCTTCTACACCGATGAGCAGGGCAACTACCTGCTTCAAGGCAATCTCATCGATGTGAAGGCGCGTAAGAACCTGACCGAAGCGCGGGTCGAAAAGCTCAGCGAGGTCGCATTCGACAAGCTGCCGGTGAACGACGCTTTCAAGATCGTGCGCGGCAACGGCAAGCGCAAGCTCGCAGTTTTCGAAGATCCCAACTGCGGCTACTGCAAGCACTTCGAGCGTGACCTGAAAACGGTCGACAACGTGACGGTCTATCTCTTCCTGTACCCGGTGCTCGGTGCGGATTCGACTGCCAAGGCGCGCAATATCTGGTGCGCCAAAGACAAGGTCAAAAGCTGGAACGACTGGATGTCGAGCGAGGTCAAGCCCGATGCGGCCAGCGCGGATTGCGATGTCGCCGCCGTGCAACGTAATGTCGAATTCGGCCGCAAGTACAACATCACCGGCACGCCGACGTTGATCTTCAGCGACGGCTCGCGCGCACCGGGCGCGATTCCTGCAGCCCAGGTCGAGCAGAAACTCAGCGCAGCCAACTGATGGGCGCGCCCCGGAGCGCGGCAAATGCAACTGCAACTGCAACTGCAGCGGCCATTCACTATCGCGTCGAATGCGCCGACCGCAATGCACATCTGTTTGCGGTCACCCTCACCATCGATCGGCCGGCACCGCATCAACGCGTGTCGCTGCCGGTGTGGATTCCGGGCAGCTATCTGGTTCGTGAGTTCGCCAAGAACCTGCAAGGCCTCAACGCGAAGCAAGGTCGCCGCAACATCGGCATCGCGCAACTCGACAAGTGCACATGGGAAGTCGATTGCACGCCTGGTCAGCCATTGGTGCTTCGCTATGAAGTGTGTGCATACGACAACTCGGTGCGCACCGCGTGGCTCGACGTCGACCGCGGCTTTTTCAACGGCACGAGCCTGTGCCTGCGGGTCGATGCCCAGACCGATTCGGCGCATGCGATCGAAGTCGTGGCGCCCAAAGTGTTGCCGGGCCACGCCCGTTGGTCTTGCGTTACTGCACTCTTCGGCGCCAAGGTCGACAAACAGGGCTTCGGCGTCTACTGGGCTGCCGACTATGACGAGTTGGCCGACAGCCCCTTCGAAATGGGCGCGTTCTGGAGCGGAGAGTTCGAAGCCTGCGGCGTGCCGCACCGCTTCGTCGTCGCAGGCGCTACCGCTTCGTTCGACAGCGAGCGCCTCATCGCCGACACCAAAGCCATCTGCGAAACCGAGATGCGTTTCTGGCACGGCGACAAGGTCGGCAAGCGGGGCGGCGCGAAGCTTCCGTTCGACCACTACGTCTTTATGCTGAACGCGGTCGACGATGGTTATGGCGGCCTCGAACACCGGCACTCGACCGCATTGATCTGCACGCGCCGCGATCTGCCGCAACTCGGCGCGAAGAAGCAGCCCGAGGGGTACACCACGTTGATGGGGCTCATCAGTCACGAGTACTTCCACACCTGGAATGTGAAGCGCATGCGCCCCGCCGAGTTCGCGCGCTACGACTACACCCGCGAGAACCACACGCAGTTGCTGTGGCTCTTCGAAGGTTTCACCAGCTACTACGACGACCTGCTGCTGCGCCGCGCTGGCCGCATCGACGACGCGACCTATCTGCGCCTCATCAACAAGACCATCAACCAGGTCATGCAGACGCCGGGGCGACTGGTTCAATCGGTCGCGGACGCCAGTTTCGACGCCTGGGTCAAGTACTACCGGCAGGACGAGCAGACACCCAATGGCACGGTCAGCTACTACACCAAGGGCGCGCTGGTCGCGATGTGCTTCGACCTGACGCTGCGCAGCGAAGGCAAGGGCACGCTCGACGACGTGATGCGTTTGCTGTGGACGAAAAGTGCTGGCGGCCCGATCGAAGAAGCCGATGTGGCGAAAGCGCTCGAATCAGTGGGCGGCCGTTCGTATGCGAGCGAGATCGCGCAATGGGTGCACTCGACTGACGAGTTGCCGCTGTCGGGCTTGCTGCGCGCACACGGCATCGCCACGCTCGATGACCCGGCGCAACGCGCGCAGGAACTCGGCCTGCGCGTGACGGAGACCAACGGCAGCGTGCAGGTCAAGGTGGTGCTGCGCGGCGGCGCTGCAGAAGCCGCCGGCTTCGCGGCGCACGACGAATGGATCGGCATCGAATTACCGACGCGCAAAGGGCAGCCGACGCAGGCCTGGCGCATCACGAAGATCGAAGACCTGGCGCTCTACCTCGGGCCGCAGAAAAAGATGATCGCCATCGTCGCGCGTGACCGTCGCCTGCTGCGTCTGCCGCTCACGCTGCCGACAGGCGTGACGACATGGCGCCTCTTCGCCAAGGATGCCGCGTTGACGACGAAGTGGCTGACCGGAAACTAGGCGAACCGTCGACTTGAGTCGACCACGGCCAGCGTCGCCTACAAAACGCGGCCGACCACCGCGATCACGAACACGAGCACGCCCAGCGCGAGGTTGATCGCGACGAGCATGCGGATGGTGGCGAGCGCCTTGCCGGCGGCCGGCCAATCGCGTGACGCCACGAAACGCGCCAGCTTCGGAAATCCGGCGAAGCGGATGTGGCCGTACATCGCCATCATCACCAGCCCCAACGCCAGCATCGCGTGAACGCTCCAGTGCACCCGCGCGAAACCGCCGGCCATGGCGACCATCGCGAAACCGGTGAGCAGCAACAACACGATCGCGCCACCGACCCAGCCCAGAAAACGCTCGAGCGCTGCCGCCATGAACGGCAAGCGCAGCGGTGGTTCCAGCACGGCGACGGCGGCAGGACGGACGGCGAAGTGCATCGTCGCCATGCCGCCGACCCAAAACGCGGCGGCGAGAAGATGCACGCAAAGCAGGGAAGAAATAAGCAGGTTCATCGTGGGTCGGTCTTGGTTGCCGGAGTGGTCTGGCAGTGTCGCACCCCGCGCGCCTTCGCACCAATTTGCAGGGGCTTCGCTATAGTGAGCCGCAGCCATTTCCCAAAACTTTTTCATTGCCAACGGAGACACCATGAGCTACGAAAACATCGAAGTCCGCACCGAAGCCGGCAAGGTCGGCATCGTCACGCTGAACCGCCCCAAAGCCCTCAACGCGCTGAACGACGCGCTCATGACCGAACTCGGTGCTGCGCTCAAGGCCTTCGATGCCGACGAAGCCATCGGCTGCATGATCATCACCGGCAGCGAGCGAGCGTTCGCGGCCGGCGCCGACATCGGCGCCATGGCCAAATTCAGTTTCGTGGACGCCTACAAGGGCGACTACATCACGCGCAATTGGGAAACCATCCGCACCATCCGCAAGCCGGTGATCGCGGCAGTGAGCGGCTTTGCACTCGGCGGTGGCTGCGAGCTCGCGATGATGTGCGACTTCATCATCGCGGCCGACAACGCCAAGTTCGGTCAGCCTGAAATCAAGCTGGGTGTGATTCCCGGCGCGGGCGGCACGCAGCGTCTGCCGCGGGCGGTCGGCAAGAGCAAGGCGATGGACATGGCACTGACCGGCCGCATGATGGACGCGACCGAAGCCGAGCGCGCCGGGCTGGTAAGCCGCATCGTGCCGTTCGACAAGCTGGCCGACGAAGCACTCGGCGCCGCGTTGGTCATCGCCGATTTCTCGCAGATCGCGGTGATGGCAGCCAAGGAATCGGTCAATCGCGCTTTCGAGAGCGGGCTGTCGGATGGCGTGATGTTCGAGCGCCGACTGTTCCATGCGCTGTTCGCGACGAACGATCAGAAAGAAGGCATGGACGCCTTCGTCGGCAAGCGCAAGGCCGACTTCAAGAACGCCTGAAGTCGGTACCGCCCGCGCCCGAAGCCAGTGCTCCGCCGCTTATCGCGGCGCTTCCGCTGATGTCGCACCGGGCGGTGACCCTGCCGCAGGAGCAGCCGGAGGTGCCGGATCGGCTCGCGGCGCTGGCGCAACCGCCTCCGCTAATGAGCGCACCAATGCCGCGAGCGACCCTGCCGACGGCGCACCCGTGGCCGGTGGTGCCGTACCTTCACGCCAACGCACCTGCTCTCGGGCGAGTTCGAGCACCGCCAATACTTTGCCGTCACGCTCGAACGTCAACCGCCACTCGGCCCCACCAACGAATCGCTGCGCGCCCACGGCAGTGATCGCCGCAGAGCCGATCAGCGGCAGCAACTCACGTCCTTCGGCGCGCGACAGGCTGTGCGTTTCGCCACCGCTTTGCGCGATGGTGAGCCGCGTCCACTGCGACAGCGCGGCGAAGGTCGGCGGGTCGGTGGCTTCGGTGCGTACGGTCGATGTCGGTGCGGCTTTGGCCGCGCGTGCGGGAGGCGCTGCGGCTGCACCGGGCGTACCGGGCAGCCCGGGTGCTGCTGCACCGGCAGGCGGTGAGGCGCCTGCCGCCGGCTGATCGGCGGCGCTGGAATCCCGTGACTTCGCGGCAGCGGCAGGTGTTGCTGTTGGTGCAATGGATTGCGCCGGTGCCGTCGGTATCGGCTCCAGTTTGAGCACCGAGCGCGGCGGCGCTTGCTCAGCCTCCGCGCGCTTGGACGAACTCTCAAGGTCGGCCGCCGCCGCTTTCGGCTCGCGAGCCCGCTCCGGTGCGGGTGCGGGTGCGGGTGCCGGTGCCGGTGCCGGTGCCGGCGAAGCTTCGACTTTGGGTGGCGCAACGACTGCAGGCGCAGGCTCGGAAATCGCTGGTGGCGCAGGCGTCGCATTTGCTGCGGCCGTCTCGGTCGCCGTGCCCGGCGTCGGGGCCGGAACAGACGTCGTCGAAGGCTCCTGATGCGCCTCGACCGTGGGTAGCGCGGGCGCCGCGTTGCGAGGCTCCAGTCCCGGCATCGGCGTGGTGTCTATGGGCTCCGGTGGAAGCGTGTTTGCAGCTTCACGGGCCGTCGGCGCCGCACTCGACTGCGCTTCGCTATCGAGCCGCGCCTCGGGCACCGGCTCGTGCTGCCACAGCGCCGTCACGATAACGCCCACCAGCACGGTCGCGAACGCCGCATTCCACGGCATGCGGCTGCGACCGCTTTCGCCACCGATACCCAGCAGGCGCTTCCACAGCGGAACCATCGGCGCCAGCGAAATGTCTTCGTCGCGCGGCTCGACCGCCTCCCGCGCGCGCTGCTGAATGGTCCGGCGAATGCGCCAGTCCGGCGCGACAGCGGCATCGGGAGCGTTCTGCAGCGCACGCCGGAGCACCGGATCATCGAACTCGTCGGGGAAGGCCACATTGCCCATCGGTTCGTCGCTCATTTGCGAACCCTCAGCACGGACAAGTAGCGCTCCATGCACTCCCGCAATTTCTTGATGCCATAGCGCAATCGACTCTTCACCGTTTCGAAATGCGTGTCGAGCGCATCGGCCAGCGCCTCGACCGTGAAGCCATCTTCGTGATGCAACAAAAACGCAGCGCGCTGATCGTCGGGCAACTCATCCAGGCAGGCCAGCAGACGCCGGCCCGCAGCACGCCAGAAAGCGATTTCTTCGGCCGACGGATGGGCCGCATCGGACGGCGACGCACCTTCGTTCAGCAAGCCGCGGCTGAACAGCCGTCCGGCTTCGAGGCCATCACCGTCTTCGTCGTGGGCATAGAACTGCACCTCGCGTCCGCTCACGCGCAAGCGGTCCATCGCGAGGTTGTGGGCGATGGTGAAGGCCCAGGTACGCCACGCCGCGCCTTGCGGAGAAAAGCTGGCGCGCGCCGTCACTATCCGCAGCCACGTGTCTTGAAACACCTCGTCGACCTCGGCCGACAAACGCAACCCCAGCAAGCGCTTGACGAAGCGATACAGCGCGTTTTCATGACGTGCATAGAGCATGTCGAAAGCGGCCGCGTCGCCTGCCGCATAGGCGAGCATCAATTGATCGTCCCCCATGGCGTCGGGGGTGGTCGGGGTAGCGGGGTCCGCTTCGAGGGTGGGAGCGAGCATCGGGCGATTTTCACCTGAGCTTGTACGGACGGCGATGCCGTTCGGGGTCGATTGTCGAAGAGTTCACGGGCCGGCTATAATCTTGGGCTCGGCTCTTTAGCTCAGTCGGTTAGAGCGATGGAATCATAATCCACAGGTCCGCGGTTCGAATCCGTGAAGAGCCACCAGACCCAGCAACGGAAGCCCGCTATCGAACTGATAGCGGGCTTTTTTATTTGCGGACGCTTGTAGGCAATCTGTAGACGACGTCCAAGCGTCTCCTTGAAGGGACGATCACGTTTTGGCACCGTCTATTGCAGCGGACTCACATTCATGGGGCAGGCAACCTGGTATCTGCCCGATGCGGCGTTCACCGGCACAGCCAGCTTCGGCCAAGGATTGGCATCGACGGAACGCCTTTGGCATCCAAACTGCCGCCCGTGCACTGCGAACCGTGTGAACCACAGGTCTTTAGCGTGGCGATCCGGCCGCCAGCCTGCAAGCCTGCGCGCCCTCGGGCAGACTAGAAAACATGCCACGACGCAATTCCCCAAACGACATCCGCGACCTCGATGACCTGAGCCGCCTGGCCGACGTGGTGGTCGACAAACGCCAGGGTCAGCGCGCCGCGGCGAAGAAGAACCGCCGCAACCGGCACTACGAGAAGCAGTTCACCCGCAATGCGCTCGCACATCTGCCTAGCGGTAAGGCTGTTGCGGACCATGGCGCCGAACCCGCATGATCCAGGCGCTGGCGGTTCTCACCACGGCCCTGCTGTTCGGCGGCATGGCTCTGTATTCGTTCGGCTTCGCGGCCTTCCTGTTCACGGCCTTGCCCCCCGACGTTGCAGGCGCCACATTGCGGCGCGCGTTTCCAGCGTTCTATCTGTTCGTGATTGCGGCCGCGGCAATCGGCGCGGGCCTGCTGTGGCCTCTGGATGCGGTGGCTGCCGGGCTGATGGCGGCCATTGCCATCACGACAGTGCCCTCGCGCCAGTTGCTGATGCCAGCTATCAATGCCGCCACCGACCAAGGGATGCGCCAGCGCTTCAAGTGGCTGCACGGCATGTCTGTAGTAATTACGCTGGCGCACATCGTGGCTGCTGGCGCTGTGCTGGTGCGGCTGGTCTGAGTGAATCACGCCCTCAGAACTGATGGACGAAACGCTCATGCAGCTGCGCGAGATTTCCACGCGCAATGACGGAGTGGTCGCGCCTCGCTCCAGACTTCGATTTCGAAGGGCCGCAAGATCTTAATGACGACCGCGGCCAACCAGTGCGACACCAGTACGGTGACCAGAATACCTATGCCCGCCCGCCGGACGGCACGCAGCCAATCACGTGAATCGACACGTGCGCGGGCCGGCCAGAACTGGGCGATGAACTCACGGACTTGATCGGAGAACGACCTGCGGCGCGGTCCCAAGGCGCGGCTCGACTTCACGCATTGCGCGCGCGACCAAGCAATGCATACAGCAGGATCGCGCCGAAGGTCGCCGTACCGATCCCGCCCAGCGCGAACTGACCAAACTTCAAAGTGAAATCACCGGTGCCGATGATCAAAGTAATGGCCGCGACGATCAGATTGCGGTTCTGCGAAAAGTCGACCTTGTTGTCGACCCAGATCTTGGCGCCGGCCACCGCAATCAACCCGAACACCACGATGCTCACACCGCCCATAACCGGCAACGGAATCGCCTGGATCAGCGCGCCGAACTTCGGCGAGAAGCCCAGCAGCAGCGCGATCAGCGCGGCCACCACGAACACCGCCGTCGAGTAGATGCGCGTGGCCGCCATGACGCCGATGTTCTCCGCATACGTCGTGACGCCGGTGCCGCCGACGGAGCCGCTCACCACGGTCGCGATGCCGTCACCGATGAAAGCGCGGCCCATATAGCGGTCGAGATTACGACCCGTCATGGCGGTCACGGCCTTCAGGTGGCCGAGGTTCTCGGCGACCAGGATGATCGCAACCGGCGCGATCAGCAGCATGGCGTTGCCGGTAAACACCGGCGCAGTGAACGCCGGCATACCGAACCACGCCGCGCTCGCGATGCCGCTCAAGTCCACCGGCTTGCCCAGACCCAAACCATTGGTCAGAACGGCATAGACCAGCGTGGCGAGCACCAGCCCCGCGAGGATCAACAGGCGTTGCAGCATGCCGCGCCCGAACACCGCGACCAGTCCGACGCACAGGAAGGTGGCGGCCTGCATCCACGCATCGAAGTTGCCCGCCGCCATGTTTTTGATCGGCACGCTGGCCAGGTTGAGCCCGATGACGGCGACCACGGCGCCAGTGACGACCGGTGGCATGAAGCGCTCGATCCAGCCGGTGCCGACCCATTGCACCAATGCGCCGATAGCGATGTAGACGACGCCGCACGCAACGATGCCTCCGAGCGCGACGGCGAGATTGTCGTTCGGGCCCTTGCCTGCGTAGCCGCTGGCCGCGATCACCACGCCGATGAAGGCGAAGCTCGAGCCCAGGTAGCTCGGCACGCGCCCGCCGGTCACGAAGAAAAAGATCAGCGTGCCGACACCGCTCATCAAGATCGCGATGTTCGGGTTGAAGCCCATCAGGATCGGCGCCAGAACGGTGGCGCCGAACATGGCGATGACGTGCTGCACGCCCATGGCCGCGGTTTGCGGCCACGGAAGACGCTCGTCGGGCGCGACGACGCTGCCGCTGATGGCCTGGACTTCGCGCCAGCGCGGAAAGTAGGAATCGGACATACGGTTTCCTTCAAACGAGCACGGTCGCCACGGCGGCTCGTGGACGCAGTGTCGCCATGATCAGATACGTGCCGCCACCGATGAGCACCCCGAAGAACCAGCCGTACGTGTTCCACCAGGCCGGCAGCAGATTGGTGAAGTTGGGCAGGATGGTCGAGAAGATCGAACCGATCGCCACCGCCACAAGAGCGTTCACGTTCCAACCGCCCTCGTAGCGGTATTCGCCAAACTCCTGATAGAGCGCCGCCACATTGATGTTGCCCTTGGCCACGAGGTAATAGTCGACCAGGATGATGCCGAGCAGCGGGCCCATCGTGGCGCCGATGGCATTCACGAAGTGCGCTGCATTGCCTTCCCACGGTGCGAAGGGATACAGCACGAGCGCGATGGCGGCAGCGATGTAGCCGCCCTTCTTGAAGTTGATCTGCTTGGGGAAAACGTTGGAGATGTCGAACGCGGCCGACACGAAGTTGGCCACCACGTTGATGCCGAGCGTCGCGACGGCGAACGTCATGGCAGCGATCAGCGCCAGCACCCAGCTGTCGAACTTGGCTGAAATCTGCTCCGGGTGCAGCAGCACTTCGCCGTAGACCTTGAAAGCCGCGATGGTGGTCACGCCAGCGACCAAAGAGAAAGCGATCAGGTTGACCGGCAGGCCCCAAATGTTGCCCTTCTTCACCGCATCCTTGTTCTTCGCGTATCTGGAAAAGTCGCAGAAGTTGAGGTAAAGCGCTGCGAAGTAAGTGATCCACGTGGCAGCGACCGCCATCAACGCCCAGAACGAACCGGGCTCGCCGTTGACGCCGGCGTCCTTGGTCTTGGCCAGCAAGACATCCATCGGAATGCCGTGGTCGAAAGAGAAGCCTCCCGCTTTCACGCACAGGCCGATCGCCAGGATCAGCATGGCAACCCACACGGCCGGCCCCGCCCAGTCCTGGAACTTGCGAACGGTTTCCATCCCACGCTGGATGATGAGCAGTTGCAACGCCCAGATCACCACGTAGCAAATCACCTCCAGCCCCGAATGGCCGAGGAAGTGCGTGCCCTTGTGAAATTCCATCAGGGCGTCGCTGCGGATCAGCAGTGCGACCATCGCGCCCGAGGCTGCAGCGGTTTGCGCGCCGTACCAAAAACAGGCGACCACCGCGCGCACGACGGCAGCCAGGTTGGCGCCCCATACCCCGAACGAGGCGCGCGCCAGCACCGGATACGGCACCCCCGTCTTCTCGCCCGCATAGCCGATCAGGTTCATAAGGGCGAAGATCACCAGCGAGCCCAGCCCGATCGCTACGACGAAGTTGACGAAGCTGCCACACAAGAGAAAAAGACTTGCGGCAAGGTAGTACCCCCACAGGCTGTGCACGTCAGACGTCCACACGTTAAAGATGCTGAAAGCACCCCAGTTGCGCTCTTTGGCCGGCGCCAGGTCCTCGTTGTAGAGGCCTGGGGAAGGGTTCTTGATTTCCATGGTGGCGGCTCCTTTGTTTTTGCCAGCGCAATGCCACTCACGCTGATATGCAAGAACTGTATGCACTTTTGCATGGAATCATGAACAGGGTTTTTCCGGGTTCTGGAAAAAGCGTCGGTCGCCATCAGCAAGAGGCAGCTTCGATGGCGCACTCGCAGGCTTCTAACGACAGCGATCGAGCGAGCACCAGTCGTTCAGACGGGTAACCGAGGCAATGGAGTTCAAACGTTTGCGTAAGCCGCCATGCCTTCGACTAGCGCGTCGAAGGTGACGCGGCAACGTGGGCTGCCACGCAAGTCTTCATGCATCGTCACCCAGGTCTCGAGCGGCAGCGAGAACACCTTTGGCATCACGCGGACCAAAGCGGGATCTCGTTTGGCCAGCGGCACCTGGCACATGCCGATGCCTGCACCAGCGCGAATCAGCGCCAGTTGGGCAAGGTTGCTGTCGCTTCGCAAAGAAAATTGGTCACGTCGCAATCCCTTGAGCGACTTCTCGGCCTGGCGCAGATAGCCCGTCATCTGGTCGTAGCCGATGGAGGAATGACCGTGCAGCTGACCGACGTTGCGAGGGGTACCGTGGCGGTCGAGATAGTCGCGTCGGGCATGCAGGCCGAGCTCGATCCGGCCGATGCGCCGTGCCACCAACTGCTCTTGTCTAGGCGCCGCCATCCGCACAGCGATGTCGGCCTCGCGCAGCAACAGGTCCTGCACCCGATCTGTCAGCACCAGTTCGATCTTCAGGTCGGGATGTGATTCGCGCAGCCGGGCCAGCACCGCCGGCAGCACCTCGACCCCCACCACGTCGCTGCAACTGACCCGCACGATCCCTTTGATGGCGACTCCGTCTCCGCCCTGGCTCCCGGCCGCACGCTCGAGTGCCGCTGCCGTGCTTTCCATCGCCTGCGCATGGCCGCGCAACGAGGTAGCCGTCTCGGTCGGCAGGAGGCCTGCCTGCGACCGGGTGAACAGCACCACGCCGAGCGCCTTCTCCAGCGCCGCAATGTGACGCCCGACGGTAGGCTGCGTGATGCCGAGCGTGCGCGCCGCTCCCGACAGCGAGCCTTCCGTCAACACGCCCAGAAACGAACGATAGAACTCCCAGCCGATGGTCGTCGAAGTCATACGTAAATGTATGGCCGTTGGGCGATGCTGGCTAATTCCATTTGTACCGACCTCCGCTCAGACTTCGCTCATCGACGAACAATCGTTGAAACAAGGAGCACGAAATGGGCAACGACAGCAACAACGGCATGACGGCTCTGGTACTGGGGGCGACAGGAGGCATCGGGGGCGAGGTAGCCCGGCAGCTTCGAGACGCAGGATGGAGAGTTCGCGCGCTGACGCGAGGGACCGCTGGCACCGCACCTCGCGATGAAGGTCTGACATGGCTGAACGGCGATGCCATGAGCCATGAGGACGTGATGCGGTGCGCCGAGGGTTGCAAAGTCATCGTGCACGCGGTCAACCCGCCCGGCTACCGCAACTGGGAGACGTTCGTGCTGCCGATGCTCGACAACACGATTGCCGCCGCCGCGGCGCACGGCGCCACCATCGTCCTGCCAGGAACCGTCTACAACTTCGGACCGGACGCATTTCCGCTCCTCGACGAAGAGTCTCCGCAGCATCCGGTGACACGCAAGGGCATGATTCGCGTCGAGTTGGAGCGGCGCCTGGAGGCGGCGAGCCGACGGGGTATCCGCTCCATCATCGTGCGCGCCGGTGATTTTTTTGGGCCCAAGCCCGGCAACAGCTGGTTTGCTCAAGGCTTGCTGAAGTCCGGTCAGCCGGTTGCCTCGATCGCCAACCCTGCCGAAGCAGGCGTTGGTCACCAGTGGGCGTACCTGCCGGATGTAGCACGGACCATGGTTGAACTGTTGGCCCGCCGCGAGGCACTGGGCGCCTTTGAGCGCTTCCACATGGCGGGACACTGGGACGCCACCGGATTGCAGATGGCACAGGCAATTCAGCGCGTCGTCGCACGCCGCACCGCAAAGGCTCCGCCCATCAAAAGAACGCCATGGTGGCTGATGCGGGTGGCCGCGCCGTTCGTACCGACGCTGCGCGAACTGCTGGAGATGCGGTACTTGTGGAAAGAGCCGGTACAGATGGTCAACAGCCGGCTGGTCCAAGTACTGGGACGCGAGCCGCACACGCCCCTGGATCAGGCGGTCGAGGCTTCGCTGATCGGCATGGGTTGCGTGCACGTCTCGTCATCACCGGGCGTGCAGCCCGTCAGTTGTCCAGATGCTGTGTGAGGGGGATACAGTCGCGAAATATTGAATGCTGTCGCGGGCCATCAGGGCTTGTCGATCTACGCCATTGCCAAGCTCGCGGATGTGCCGTACCGGCGGGCCCACGCCCACCTTGGCGGGTTGATTGATTGAACGACAACTATCGGGCGGCTGATTCACCGGGTTGATGCAGCACACTGTCTGCGCCGGTTGAATCTTGACCCACCGGGGATGCGGATGAAGTCTTGGACTGTCAGGAGGTGAACTGACTTCCAAGAGTTGGACAAACTTCAAGGGGAGCGCTGTTGCGAAGTCTTTATGCAGCAAAGGGCAGGACAAATTCAGATGTTGCGATGGTCTGACATCCATCAGCCAGCGCCCTCGCTCTATGCCTACTCAGTGATATTGCACTCTTGGCGCAGCAGCGCCAACGCATCCTCGGTGGCTTGCACCCCGTCGCTGCGCAGCACAGGCTCGGCCTCGTCGATGAAGGCGTTCCACAGGTGCAGGTAGTCGCGCCGCAGCGACACCGGGGCGTGCTGCAGCACGAACTGCCGGGGCAGATCGGCATCCAGGCCTGAGGTCCGGATCTTCTTGACCAAGGTTGCTGCGGTCTTTCTGGTCAGCAGCGTGGCGTGTTTGCCATGCGTGGCGATGCGCAGGAACAGTGTCAGCAGCGAACTGTCGTCGCTGTGGCCCGTGGTGGCCTTCTGCCACAAGAGGCTGTCGCTGCGCTCGAAATGGTCCAGGTCAGCCATGGTGTCCTCGGACCAGAAATAGCGGCCCAGGAGGGCCGGCGTCTGGTCGAAGAGCTTGCGCACGCTGAGCGTGGTATCCAGAATCCGGGGCATGTCCTGCACGACAGAAGCTCGCACGGACTGCACCACCGCCAGGTACTTCGCCGGCAGGTCTTTGGGCAAGCCCATGGAGACCGGCGCCGCCTGGTCATCGGCCCGCGACGCGTATTTCGTACGCAGGCCCAGCACCATTTTCTCGAACGCGGTCCAATCCGGCATGGCGCTGCGCCGGCATGCGCGCACCAGCAGCGCTGTGCGCATTACGGCCTCCGCGTCCTTGCCGGCATCCTCCAGGTCATCGGCATCCAGGCCCAGCTGGGCCGCCATCCAGACGGCTGCTTCCACCAAGGTGGTAGCGAGACTGCGCGCGGCGCGCTCGGCCTGGTACTCGGGCAGGCTGCGCAGGGACCATTTGGCAAGCAAGGGGATGTGCTTGTCCTTGAAGACTCCGTGCTCCTGCATGCCGAAATGGCTGCTCTGGGGCATGGCGATCAGCGCCTTGAGCATGTCTGAGCCGCCCTTGGAGCGCGACAGCAAACTGTGGTCGCGCAGGGACTCGGCGGCCTGAGTCAGGTCGCCGCCGGTCGAATGTTCCAGGTACAAGCTCACCAGGTTGATCAGCCGGTCCCTGGCTCTTTCCAGGTCGGGACGCAGGTACTCGGTGCCGAAATAGCGCGCGATCTGCACCATGCCCTTGGGCGCTTCCTGGGACATGGCGGCCAGCTTGGCGGACGCGATGATGCCGTGGCGCACGCCGTGCTGCAGGGCCTTCTCGAAGAAGGGCCGCTCGTCGAACAGAGCGACGGGCTGGGGAGCGGTGTGCGAGGGCGTGGACATCGTGGATTCAGGCGCTGTGGATGGGGCCGTCAGATCGCCGACTCTTCCTCGTCGTCGCGCGCCGCCGGTGTGCCGTGGCCGCGGTCGGTGTCGCGGGTCTCCACGCGCGTATCTTCATCATCAGCCTCTTCTTCCTCGTTCCCCACGCCGAGGTTGTGGGCGCGTGCCTGTGCACGCAAGACGAGCAAGGTCTCGGTGAACAGGTCGGGGCACTCGTAGCGCATGCGCCAGGCCAGCTCCATCCAGTCCTGGTCGGCCACCTCGTCCAGATGGACCCTGGGGTTGAGGTAGGCCGACGCCAGCAGCTCGGACTCGGACATCATCTCGCCGTCTTCTTCATCGGTGTCGAAGTTCCCGCTGCGGGCGAAGGATTCGATGCGCGCCCACTTCTCGGCGAAGTAGTTGGCCATGGCTTCGCTGCCGCCCTCCAGATCGCCCACGGCGGTCAAGAACGCCACCGGGTCCGCGTCCTCCCGGAAGACGATGGCGTTCACCATGCCGCGCAGGTGCGTGTGGGTGAGATCCTTGTAGCGCTTCTCAATGACGATGGCGTGCGCGAACTGCGCGGGGGTGACCAGCAGGCTCACAACCGACTCGCGGGACGGGTCGTACTCGCGCATCACTGCCAGGATGTCCTTGGGCTCCAACTGGTCCAGCACCACCATCAGTGCGCTGTCGCCCTCGGTGTCGGCCAGTTCGGTGAGAGCGGACTCGGCGCCGGCAATGTCGCCTGCGGCAATCAGGCTCTGGGTCTTCGTGATCAGGGCGAGGTGGTTCATTGCGGTGGGTGCTTTGCGCGCGGGGCCATTCAGTCTTTGCGGTCGAAGCCGCGCTCGGCCATCCAGTCAGCGCGGGCGTCCTCGCGGGTCTGGCCATCGGCGTCGTCCAGGTCATCGGCCGACAGCGGATGGCGATCGTCCGTGTCGTGCTCGGCATCGGGGTTGTCCGCGTCTTCTTCGCTGTCGTCCTGGTCGCCTGCAAGGACTGGCGCATGCCGAGTGCTGCCCGCCATGTATTCCAAAGCGGCTGCCACGCTCAGGAAGTTGTCACCGGCGGCCTGCTCACGCAGCAATTGCACGGTGGCCTTGGCCCAGGGGGCGATGTCGATGCTTTCCCGCAGGCTCTCCCACGCGGTCAGGTCTCCGGACTCGCAGGCCAGCAACTGGTCCATAGCCGGCGTGGACGTGAAGTGGAAGGCCTTGTGCAGCAAGACCGCCACCATCTCGGGAGCGACTTCAAGCATGTTGACCAGGAACGCCATCTCGCTGCGCCGCTCGGCCAGCCGCCGGTCCAGCACGAACTGCCCATCGGAGTCGTGGCGCATGTCGTCGAGTTCTGCCAGGTAGGAGGAATGCAGATTGCGGAAGAAGGGAGATACGTGCATCGAGGCCTAAATGAGCCGTTGGAAATAGTCTGACCAGATCCCGCGCGCCGTTTCCATCGGATCGTCGAGAAGATTACGCTTGCGGTTGTTGTCGTAGGTCTCACGCTTGGCCTGGTCGCCGAGGATTTCATAAGCCTCCTGTACAGCGCGGAAACGCGTAGCGGCATCCGGCGCAGAGTTGCGGTCCGGGTGGTGCCGGGCGGCTTGACGGCGGTAGGCCTTCTTGATGTCCGCCAGACTCGCGCTGCTACTGACACCCAGGGCGAGATAGTGGTCTTGCATGCGGTGCGCTCCTGCGTTACGGGTGTGACGGCGAACCGCAAAAGGCGACGATTCTGCATGATCTTTGGTCAGAAGCCCGGTGCTGGGTGACACGGCATTGGCTTCCCCTTGATGCCAGGCCTTCTTTCAAGGTCCATTGATGCCTCGGTCTCGCGGATGCGCTGGCGACGCTCGTCGGTCGTCGACCCGATAGACCGCGGAGGTATCGCAGGCTGGGTTCGGAGGTCGGTACAGCTGGTGAAGTTAAAAAATCAGTCGCGAGGGCGATGAATTCACCTGCTGAACCCTTTTGAACAGAACCTGGCAGGTCTGGAAATTTGCCAATTTCGACGCCGGTTGGACGCTTGCCGGCGGGACGGTGGCGGAGCGTCAGTGATAGTCATCTTCGCGCTGGTGCCTGATGGCAGCGATCACCACCGAGTCGCTCGCTTCGATCTCGAACAGTGCGACGTACCCGCTGCCACCAAAAGGAATCACCAGCTCACGAACGAACGGATCGTCGCTCGCCTTGCGGCACGTGAATGGAGAGAAACTGAGCATCGCGATCGCATTTCTGATCGCGGCCAACGCGCGGTCTGCCACGGCGAGGTCCCCGTTTCGACTCAGTTCGCGCTCGAGGATGAAATCGAAAAGACGCTCCAGATCGTCAGCAGCTTGCTGCGTGAACCTTATCTGATAGCTCACCCGTGCGCCGCTTGCGCTTTGGCCCTTGCCTTTGCACCTGCCAACTTCGCCTCGAGGCGGTTCAGCACCATGGTCGCATCGACGTAGACGCCGCTTTTCTTTGCGTCTGCCAAAGAGCGCTTGCCGCGTACCAGAAACTCGGCTTGGTCGCGCCGCTGACGCACCGAAGCGCGTAGGGCCGACTCAACGAATTCGGAGAGTGACTCGCCCTCGCCAAGCACCTGCTCGACCTCGCTTCGGAAGGCAGGATCCACGCGGACAGATGGGATGGTTGCTGTCTTCATGATCAAACTGTATCGCATTTGCGCTACAACACTAACGGCTGTCGTGGTCAAGAACCTGTTTGGTCACAGGAAGAAACAGCGTTCTCCACGCGCACCATTGCTTTGGCATGACTACTTCGGAGTCAGCCGGTACAAGCCGCCCGCGTGGTCGTCCTCAATCAACCACAGCGCGCCATCCGGCGCCTGCTCGACGTCGCGGACACGGAAGCCGACTCCCCAGTGCTCGGCCGGTGTCGCGATCGCGCCGTGCACCTCGATCCGGTGCAGGGCGCGGCTTACGAGGCCGCTTGCGAAGGCAGAGCCCTTCCAATTCGGGAACATCGCGCCGCTGTAGAACATCAGGTTGCCGGGCGCGAGGACGGGTGTCCAATAGATCACGGGTTTGGCAAGGTCGGCGCGCGTGTCGGGGCTTGCAATGGGTACGCCGTCGTAGTTCACCGCATAGGAGACAAGGGGCCAACCGTAGTTCTTACCCGGCTCGATCAGGTTGAGTTCGTCGCCGCCGCGCGGCCCGTGCTCGAGTTCCCAAAGCCGGCCATCCGGCGCGAATGCGAGGCCGTAGGGCGTGCGATGCCCCGAGGTCCAAGTCTCGGAAGGCGTCAGATTGGGGCCGTCGAAAACATAGGTGCCCACGACCGGCGCGGTTTTAGCGGACTCCGTATCTCTTGGCGGATCGATCACTGGGACCGACCGTGCGCCGGTCTTGCCCTCCATCGGGTTGCCGGGTGCGGGCTTGCCGTCCAGGGTCAAACGCAGGATCTTGCCTGCCGGTTGGTTCGGGTCCTGGGCGGGAGTAAATCGCTGTCGATCGCCCGCTGTGAGGAAGAGAAAGGTCTGGTCCGGCGAAAAGGCCACAGCGGCGCCGACCTGGCCCCCCCTGCCCTTGATCGGGTCGCGCCAGACAACCTTCAGGTCCCCCAGCGAGGCGGTGCCAGCGCCAATCTTGAGCGTCGCGCGGGCGAGCGCCAGGCTCGAAGTCCCCGGGTCCTGACCGGGCTCTGAATAGGTCAGGTAGATCGCCCCATTGCTGGAATATGCCGGGGCCAAGTAGACGCCGAGCAGGCCGTTCTGCCCTTCGTGCAGCACGGGCGGCACGCCAGTGACTTCGAGCTTCTGCCCGGATTGGGTCACGAGAAAGAGCTTGCCGCTCTTCTCGGTGATCAGCATGCGTCCGTCCGGCAGAAATGCGATGCGCCACGGCAGATCGAATTGCGCGAACTTCGTGAGCTTGAACGGAGGTGATGGGGTGGGAGGCAGAGATCCGGCGTTGATCTGCGCCACAACGGGCGTTGCACAGACGATCAACCAGGGGATGAGTCCGAACTTCGGGAATTGCATGCTTCGCTCGCCAGTGGCCAAGCAGGAGAGTATCCGGCGGGCGTGAAAGCAGCGCCGTGCACCGGGCTATCGGCGCGATGAGCGATGAGCCGTTCATCAACACCAGCGTGTGTTGCCAAGCTGCCGTGTCGTGCGCCGGCTCCAGACTGATTGCAGACGTTCAATCGCAGGATGCCGCTACTGTGCGAGCGATGGAAGGTCCGTGTTGCCAAGTTAATTTACCCGGGTGTTATTGACCCTTTAATTTAACCCGGATAAAATTCTCGGCATGGATCCCGCGAAACCACTCACTTACACAGCCTTCCTGGAGGGGCGCCGCCTAATTACCGGGCCCTTGCACGAGGTCGCCGTGGCCGTTCTACGGGCGCAGCAGAGGCAACCTGACGGACATCCACTGGTTTTTAACGATGCCAGCGGTCAGTCTGCCGACCTCGACCTGCGCGGCGACGAAGAAGCCGTCGCGGCGCGCTACACGATGGCTGCGCCGACCCCAACACCCAAAGGCCGCGGTCGGCCGAAGCTCGGCGTGGTCGCGCGGGAAGTGACACTGCTGCCAGAACACTGGGACTGGCTTGCCGCGCAACCGAGCGGCGCCTCAGTGGCCTTGCGTAAGCTCGTGCACGAAGCGCGGCGCAACGGCGGCGAACGGGACCGGACGCGCCAGGCGCGTGACCGCGCGTATCACGCCATGTCCACACTGGCCGGCAGCCTGGCCGGCTTCGAGGAAGCATCGCGGGCATTGTTTGCCGGTGACCACGAGCGGCTGGTGACGCAGATGGCCGCATGGCCAGACGACGTGCGGGGGTACGTGCTGGAACTCGCCGAACCTGCACCCGGCTAAGCCGGGCCTCTTTCCCATTTTTGCAATCAACGCGCGGCTCCTGGCCGCTGCGCTGCGGGCATACGCACGCCCGCAATCCACCAGAGCCCTCATGAACACGCCAGACACGACAACCCCCGACGGACCGGTGCCCGCGCTGCGCGCGCACTACCTTGCGCTGCTGACGCCTTTGATCCTGACGCACATGCTGCAAAGCGCGGGCGGCTTGCTCGATGGCTTCTGGCTCGGGCATCTGCTGGGCGTGCGTGGTATCGCGACAGCTGCGTCGTTCTATCCCGTGTTCTTCTTGCTGCTCTCACTGATCATCGGACTGGGGGCCGGCTCGACCATCCTTGCGGGACAAGCATGGGGGGCACGCGATGTGGCGCAGGTGCGCCGGGTCGGTGCGACGGCCTTTCTGGCTTCACTTGGTATGGGGCTTGCGGTCGCGCTGGCCGGTGCATGGTCTTCGCCGTGGTTGATGCAAGCTCTCGGTACGCCGCCAGACATCTTGCCGACGGCAATAGGCTATGCGCGCGCCATGTTTCTGGTGATGCCCCTTGTATTCGTTGTGTGGGCGGGCCTGTCCCTGAGTCGTGGCACCGGCGACGCGCTCTCGCCTATGTGGGCGTTGCTGGCCGCGACGCTGGTTGGCGCGGTTTGCACACCGCTGCTCGTTGCAGGCACGCCCTTGGGCGCGGCTGGCGTGGCAGTTTCAGCCCTCGTCGCACAGTTGGCCGCGCTAACTGTGTTGATACGGCGCTGGCGTCTGCATGACCATCCGCTCGCCCCTGGCGCGGGTTGGCAGGACTGGAAACCGAGTGCGACCATCGCCAGACGCATGTTGCGCATCGGCCTGCCGGCCTCCTTGCAGATGCTGGCGATGGCGCTTGCGGAGATCGTGCTGCTAAGCCTGGTGAACCGCCACGGGTCGAGCTCGACTGCTGCCTATGGTGCAGCGATGCAGGTCCTCAGCTGGGTGCAGTTCCCGGCAATGAGCCTGGGCATTGCCGCGGCGATCTTGAGCGCGCACGCAGTTGGGGCAGGACGACGCGATCGGCTGCCGGCGATCGTGCGCACGGGCTTGCGCTTGAACGCACTGGTGACCGCGCTGTTCGTCGCCGCGGCGCATCTGCTGGCGCCATTCGCGTTGCGCGTGTTCCTGGAGCCAGGCCCTGTCCTGGAGCAGGCAGTCGCCGTCGTGCGCACCGTGGCATGGGGTGTGGTGTTGCTTGGATGGAGCAACGTCTTGGTGAGTGCCATGCGCGCGAGCGGCGCGGCGCTGGTGCCGGCGCTCCTGAGCATGGCCGCCATCATTGGCATCGAATTGCCGGTGGCCGTGGCGCTGGAAGCGCGCTTCGGTCTGGCCGGTGTGTTCTGGGCCTGTCCGGCCGCGTTCCTGGCCATGCTGGTACTGCACGGCCTCTACTACCGTCACAAGGAGAAAAAAGATGGACTCTTCCGCCAACCAAGCGTCGCGATCGGCGCGGCGGGCGATCGCGCGCCAGGCGCGTGACGCCTTCCCGCCCATGGGCATCTATGCCATCCGCGACCACGCGAGCGGTCACCTGCTGCTCGGCGCGAGCCGCAACGTGCACGCGGCGCTGAATCGCGCCCGCTTCGAGCTACGCATGGGCAAGCAGGCAGACCGCGTGCTGCAGGCCGCGTGGGATCGAAGCGGTGTGGAAGGACTCGACTTCGAAGTGCTGGAACTCTTGAAGGAACGAGCGGATGCGCACTTCGACTATGCGGGCGAACTGAAAGCGCTGGAGCAGATCCATCGCGAACTGCAAGGGCTGGCGCCATGAGCAAAGAAGCCTTGCAGGCCTGCGTGGACCGGCACCTGGAGCACGCGGCGATGGTGTTCATCCTCGACGACAAACTTGGCACCCACCACGGCCTGTCGTGGGCCGACTTCGTGCTGCTGACAATGCTGGATGCCGCCGGCGGCGCTGTGCTCGCGACGGAACTCGCGCGCACCTTGCGCACGCCGGCCTCGCGCTTACTCCAGCGACTGCTGCCCCTGGAAAAGATCGGGCTGGTGGAGCGCGCTGCCGATGGCGACTGCAAGCGCCGCATCACGTTGCGCCCGCAAGGCTGGCGACGGCTGCACGAGGCACGGGAAACGGCCGCGAACGCATGTGGAACCTGATGTCCACGCGGCAGGTAGGCATCGTGGAGCGAACCCGAGCTGACCTACGAAGTAATTGCCAACGACCATGCAACGGAGGTCAGCATTTGACCGATCAACGCCGCTGACGAAACCGCAACCAGTGGCGGATTTCACGGGTCGACGCAACGGATTCGCTGAACATCTCAGCGGGCCTCTGGAAGCCGAGCGTCTTGCACGGCCTTGTTTCCAGCGTGAACCTGCATGCGTCGCCGCAGCCGGCGAGCAAGCTGATGCAAGCGTCGCAGCACGTCGTCATGGGCCAGTCGTCGCCACGCTTCGTGGCGCAATTCAAGGACGGGCAATACACCGTGTGGACGCACTCGCAAGGCGTGTTCCCGTTGCGCAAGGCGCCGGCTGAAATGGTGGCCTTGCCGGCATGTGCATCGGCCGGAGCGGCTGCGGCATCGACCGGCCGATCCTCAAATGCCAGCGCGGGTTTGAGCAAGCTCACAGCTGCGGCCGAGCCCTCCGGTCATCAGCCGATCGACCGCACGATGCCACCATCGACCCGCAACGCGGCGCCCGTCGTCGCCGAGGCCTGCGTCGAGCAGATGTAGACCACCATGTTCGCCACCTCCTCGGTGGTCGCGAAGCGGCCCAGCAGCGAGCTCGGGCGCTTCGTGTCGACGAAGTCTTTCTGCACTTGCTCAAGCGTCTTGCCTTGTTCGCGCGCCACCGGCTCAAGCCAGTTCGCGAAAATCTCCGAGCTGGTGGGCCCCGGCAAAACGGAATTGACCGTCACCCCGGTTCCGGCGACGGTTTCGGCCACGCCCCGGGAGATCGCGAGCTGCGCCGTCTTCGTCATCCCGTATTCGATCATGTCCTTCGGGATGTGCAGACCGGATTCGCTGCTGATGAAAACCACGCGGCCCCAGCCCCGATCCACCATGCCCTGCAGGTATCGGCGCGTCAGGCGCACGCCGCTCATGACATTGAAGTTGAAGAGGTTCAGCCAGTCGTCGTCTGTAAGTTCGCCGAAAGTCTTCGGAGCGCCGGCGGTGCCGAGGTTGTTGACCAGGATGTCGGCGTGCGTCACGCGTTCGGCGAGCGTCGCTGCGCCCGCTGCGGTAGACAGGTCCGCGGCGACGCCGTCGAGATCGGCCCCGGGCACCGTGCCGCGAATGTCTTGAATGGCGTGCTGGACGCGCGCCTCCGTGCGGCCGGTGACGACGACGCGTGCACCGGCAGCGGCGAGCCCGCGCGCGATAGCGAGGCCGATGCCGGCGGTGGATCCGCTAACGATCGCGATTTTGCCGTTCAGGTCGATGTTCATTGGATTGTCCTTTTGTTGAGGTTGGAGTGATTGGATGTTGATGGGAGTACCGCGTCCCAGGTTGCGTGGGCCGCCGACAGGCTGGCTGCCGCCAGCAGGGCGAGCACAGCCCAGGGCAGCGACGCGGCGCCAAACGAGGACAGGAGCGCAGCGCCGAGAAGGCCGCCGCCCGCCATGCCCGCGTTCCAGACGGTGACCAGCATGGACTGCGCCAGATCCGGCGCTGCGCTGGCGGCTCGCGCCGAGGCGGTCTGGAACAGCGTCGCCGTCCCACCGAAGGCCAAGCCCCAGAAAGCGATGCACGCCAACAGGACGGCAGCCGAGTGCCCCAGCAGACCGGCCACGAGGGCCGCAGCGCCGAACACGACGATGCTCATGCGGATGAGAACGGTCAACCACCGGTCGACCAGCATCCCGGTGAGCCAGATGCCGCCCAGCGCTGCCAGGCCGAACACGAGCAGCGTCACGTCGACTCGCACCCCCGATTGCAGATAGGCCAGCCAAGGTGCGATGTAGGTGTAGAGCATGTTGTGCGCGAGCACGTACAGGACGGTCAACGCCAGCACAGGGCGCAGTCCCGGCATCCGAAGGACCTGGCCGACGCCCTGTGCGGTGCCGTTCGGCTTGCCCGGAAAGTCCGGCACGCCGAGGCGCACCCAGGCGAGCAAGGCCGCCGCCAGCAGCGACATCACGCCGAAGGACCAGCGCCACCCGACCAGCCCGCCCAGCAGGGTGCCGGCCGGAATGCCGATCGACAAGGCCAAGGGCGTTCCCACCATGGCGACCGCTAGGGCTCGTCCCTGCAACGCCGGCGACACCATCCGGCTGGCATGCCCGGCCAGAAGCGCCCACAAAAGGCCAGAGAACACGCCTGCGCCGAACCGCGCGACGAGCGTCAACGCGAAGGACGTCGACAGCGCAGTCACCACGTTGACCGCGCAGATGCCACCGATGGCCATCAGCAACAGGGGACGCCGATGCCGAGCCTGGGTCGCCTTGACCAAGGGAATGACGGCGAGCACCGAGCCCAGGGCGTACAGCGTCACCAACTGTCCGGCGCCACCGACGGAAACGCCCAGATCCGTGGCGATGGCCGGGAGCAAGCCCGCCGGCAGCGCCTCGCTCAGGATGGCGACGAAGCCCGCCGCTGCCAGCGCCAGCAGGCCGGACCATGGGAAACGGTTGGCGTCACGCATGGTCGCCCTCGCGGGCCGGCCGCCGGTCGGCGACGCGGTCTGTCTTCGAAAGTCCGTGGAACGTGGCCTGCATCATCTCGCCTATCAAAAAGGGAAGGCTTTGACGATAGGCAAGGCTTCACTCCGGATAAAGGGGGGTAGATTTCCGATATCTCATGACTGAAATGTCCGCAATGAAGCCATTGATGCTCGACAGCCTGGACGATTTCGCCGTGTTCGTGCAGGTTGCGGAAACGCGCAGCTTTGCGGAAACGGCGAGGCTCACCGGCGTCTCGGCCTCGGCCGTCGCCAAGCGGATGGCCCGTCTCGAAGAACGCTTGAAGGTGCGTCTCCTGCACCGAAGCACCCGTAGCGTCACGCTGACTGCCGAGGGCGGAATGTTCCTCGCTCGGTGCCGCCGCGTGCTGGATGAAGTTCAGGGCGCCGAACACGAGCTGTCGCGGGCCTCGGGAACGCCGCGGGGTCGTCTGAAGGTGAGCCTGCCGATGGTTGGCACACTGTTCCTGCCGTTGCTCGCCGAGTTCATGCGGACGCACCCCGCCATCGACCTCCATCTCGATCTGAGCGACCGCATGGTCAACATCGTCGAGGAGGGGTTCGACGCGGTACTCCGGACCGGCGAGCCCGACAGTTCAGCGCTCAATGCCCGCTCGCTCGGAAGCTGGCCACTGCTGCTGGTGGCTTCGCCGGCCTATCTGTCCCTGAGGGGCCGGCCCGAGCGGCCGGCGGATCTTGCAGGGCACAGCTGCCTGCATCACTGCTTCAACAGCACCGGCAAGCTCGAGCGCTGGCCGCTGGCCTGGAGCGGGGACGAAGAGGAAGTCCCCCTGCCGGTGTCGATGGTCTCCAACAACCTGGAGGGACGGCTGTGTTTTGCAGAGAACGGCCTGGGCATTGCCTGCCTTCCCGAGTTCTGCGTTCGCGACGCGCTGGCTGCGGGCAGGCTCGAGATCGTGTTGTCCGCTTTCACCGAGCTTCGCCAGACCACTTTCCGCATTTTCTGGCCCTCGTCCCGCCATCCGTCGCCGAAGGTCAGGGCACTGGTCGACTTCCTCGCCGAGCAGATCAAAGTCGAGCGAAATGAACGTTGAACCGCTGAGTGCGATCAGCCCGTGCCGAGGCGTTCCCCCATCGCGGGGTGCCACTTGTTGCAAGGCATTTTTCGTTTTTCGGAGCGATGCTGGCGGTTCAGCAATTGCAGCCTGCTAGCCGCCCAGATAGGCGTCTTGCACCTTCGGGTTACCGAGCAGCTCGCGCCCGCTGCCGGCCAGCACGATGCGGCCGGTTTCGATCACGTAGGCACGGTCGGCGATCTTCAGTGCCTGACGCACGTTCTGCTCGACCAGAAAAATCGTCAGCCCGTTCTTGTTGATCTCGCGGAGCGTCCGGAAGATGTCCTGCACGATGATCGGCGCCAGCCCCATGGAAGGCTCGTCGAGCAGCAGCACGCGCGGCCTGGCCATCAAGGCGCGACCGATGGCCAGCATTTGCTGCTCACCACCCGACAGGTTGCCCGCCAAGCCATCGGCACGGTCTTTCAGCACCGGGAACAGCGTGAAGATGCGGTCGAGGTCGTCGGCACGCTGTGCACGGCCATCGCGCCGCGTGTAGGCGCCGAGTTCGAGGTTCTCGCGCACGCTCAGCGTGGTGAGCGTCGCGCGCCCTTCCGCCACCTGCACCATGCCCGCGGCGACGATCTTGTGTGGCGGCAGCGAGGTCAGGTCTTGCCCTTGCAGCTCGACTTTGCCCGCCGCCTTCTTGACGAGGCCCGACAACGCCAGCAGCGTCGTCGACTTGCCCGCGCCATTGGCGCCGACCAGCGTCGTGATCTGCCCTTCGTGCAGTTCCAGGTCGATGCCCTTGACGGCTTCGATGTGGCCGTAGGCGACCTTGAGCCCGTCGACCTTGAGAAGCACGGCGCTCATTGCTCAACCTCCATGCCGGCTTCGTCTTCTTCGCGGCCGAGGTAGGCCTCGATGACCTGCGGGTCGTTGCGGATCTGGTCCGGACCGCCGCGCGCGATGATGCGGCCGAAGTTCAGCACGGCGATGTGCTCGCACAGGCCCATCACGAAGCGCATGTCGTGTTCGATCATGAAGATGGTGTAGCCGCGTGCGCTGATGTTGCGAATCTCGACCATCAGATCGGTCTTCTCGGTGCTGTTCATGCCGGCGACCGGCTCGTCGAGCAACAGCAATGTGGGGTCGGTCGCGAGCGCGCGTGCCAGCTCGAGCTTGCGCTGTTCGCCGTAGGAAAGGTTGTCCGCGATGTCACTGGCCTTGTGGTCCAGCTTGACCCACGACAGCAACTCGCGCGCACGGTCCCGCGCACGGCGCTCTTCGCTTCGAAAGAGTCCCGACGAGGTCAGCAGCCCGAACGCACCGTAGCCCAGGTTGGCGTGCATGCCGACCATCACGTTCTCAAGCAGCGACATTTCCTTGAAGACGCGGATGTTCTGAAACGTCCGCGCAATGCCGGCACGCGTGATCTCGTGCGGCTTCATGCCGGCGAGATCGTTGCCCTGGAAACGGATCGTGCCGCCGGTCACAGGAAGCAAACCGGTCGTGAGATTGAACACCGTCGTCTTGCCCGCGCCGTTCGGACCGATGAGGCCGAACACGCCGCCCTTCGGCACATCGAGGTGCACTTCCTGCAGCACCCTCAGGCCGCCGAAGTGACGCGAAACGCCATCGAGTGTCAGCAGGCCCGCGCTCATGCCACCACTCCCTTGCGACCGAACCAATTCCGGATGCGCGCCGGATCCCATATGCCCTTGGGCAGGAACAAGACGATCAACACGAGGATGATTCCGTTCAGCACCAGGCGGAAATCGCCGAAGGCCCGCAGCGATTCGGGGAGGATCGTCAGGATGACGCCGCCGAGCACGGGCCCGGTGAGTCCATTGATGCCGCCGAGCACCGCCATCGTCAGGATGTCGACGCCGCGGTCGAAGCCGAACTCGTTCGGTCCGATAAAGAAGGTCAGGTGCGCGTTGAGCGTGCCGGCCAGACCCGCGATGGCTGCGCCGAGCACGAAGGCCAGCATCTTGTGGGCGCCCACGTCGATGCCCATAAGCCCAGCGGCCGTCTCGTCTTCCTTGATGGCTTCGAACGCGCGGCCGATCTTCGAGTGCCGCAAACGCCAGAGTGCCGACAGCACCAGCACCACCGCGAGCAGCACGTGCCACCACTGCGTCGAGGGCGGAATACCGTTCAAGCCGAGGGCACCGCCGGTGAGCGATTCGGCATTGAGGATCACGATGCGCACCACTTCGCCGAAAGCCAGCGTTGCCATGGCGAGGTACACGCCCGACAGCCGCAGCGTCGGCTTGCCGATGATGAAAGCCATCAATGCCGGTGCCGCCATGCCGGCCGCGATCGCGACCGGAAACGGCGCGCCGTAATTCATCGTGAGGATGGCCGAGGTGTAGGCGCCGATGCCCATGAACGCTGCGTTGGCCATCGCCAGCATGCCGCACGACAGCGTGAGCCAGATCGACAACGCCAGCAGCGCATTGGTGCCGAGCGACAGCACCACGTTGCTGTAGACCGACCAGAAGTTGGCGAGCGAGTCCATCAGACTTTGCGTTCCTGCAAAGTGCCGAACAAGCCTTTGGGGCGCACCAGCAGCACGAGGAACAACAAGCCGAAAGCGACCGCGTCACGCATCGTCGAGCCGATATAGGCCACCGACAGCACTTCGGCAAAGCCGAGGAAGAGTCCCCCCAGCAGCGCGCCGCGAATGTCGCCCATGCCGCCGAGAATGATGACCGCGATGCCCTTGTGCAGCATCGGCTGGCCCATCAGGGGAAACACCGCGTTCGAATAGAGCCCGATGAGTACGCCCGCCAAACCACCCAACGCTGCGGCAGCGAACGAGGTCATGAAGAACAGGCCTTCGACGTTCACGCCGACAAGGTACGCAGCTTTCGGCGATTCAGCGATGGCGCGCAGCGCGCGGCCGAGCTGCGTGCGCTTGAGCGCCAGCAGCAGCACCGCCATCAAGGCGAACGACAGCAGGATGATGCCCAGCTCGAGCGCCGTCAGATGAATGCCGCCGAGGCTCAACGACTGGTCCGAAATCACGCCTTGCGGAAAGCGGATGTTCTGCGCACCGAATATGCCCTGAATGCCGTTGTTGATGATGATGGCCACGCCGATGGTGGCGATCATCGGGATCAGGTGCGGTGCGTTGCGCGCGCGCAGCGGCTTGAGCACCAGAAAGTCGATCAGCAGCCCGAGCGCACCGCAAAAAACGAAGGCGAAAAGCATGCCCGCCCATAGCGGCAGCGCGAAGCGCGCCATGACCTCGACCGCCGCGTAAGCGCCGACCATGAAGACCGCGCCATGCGACAGATTGATGACGCCCAACACGCCGAAGATGAGCGTGAAACCCAGCGCGAAAAGCGCGTACACGCAGCCCAGCGACAGGGCGTTGACGAGTTGCTGTTCGAGCAAAGTGAAACCTCCAAGCCCGCGACAAGGCAGGCAAAACAGACGCTGAAGTAGCGGTCGACAACAGGCCGTCGGCATCGCCTCTTCAGGTGAGACACCGAGGAACCGGCTTTGCCGGACCTCTGGTGTCGCCCCCGGCAGGGGGTGGGAGTCGCGACACGCAGTGCGCAGCGACCTGGGGGCGAGTTCTACTTCTCGATGACGAACTCAGCGCCCTTCGTCACGCTGACGATCGGGACTTGTTGCGCGTCGTAGCCAGCCGGCTTGCCAGCCTTGTCTGTGGCACGGCGAAACTGGAATGCACCGGTAGCGCCGGTCCACTTCACCGCCGGCAGCGCGTCACGCAAAGCGGTGCGATCGGCCGCCAGGGTGCCCGACAGCTTCACGGTCTTGATGGCCTGCGCCGCGATGTACATCGCGTCGTACGCCTGCGCCGCGAACTGGTCGGGTGCCACCTTGTACTTGTCGTTGTAGCCCTTGATGAACTTGCTGTTCTCGGGCGTCGCATTGCTCAACGACCAGGGGCTGCCCACGTAGAGGTTGTCGGACTGGCCCTTGGCCAGATCGAACACCTTGGCCGAGTTCATGCCGTTGCCGCCGATGAAGGGCACGGCGAGGCCGAGCTGGCGCGCCTGCACCATGATCGGGGCGCCTTCGGCCAGCAAGGCCGACAGCACGATCGCATCGGCACCGCTGGCCTTGATCTTGGTCAGTTGCGCCTTGAAGTCGACGTCGCCCTTGGCAAAGGTCTCGGTGGTCGTCACCGGAATCTTCAGGTCGTCGAGCGCCTTCTTGAAGTTGTCGTAACCGCTCTTGGTAAAGACGTCGTCGTTGCCGTAAAGCACCGCGACCTTCTTGATGCCGGCCTTTTTGACCGCCATCTTGATGGTCTCGGGCAGCACGTCGGCTTCCGTCACCGAGTTGCGAAAGACGTAGTCGCCGATCGAGGTGATGCCGTCGGCCGTGTTCGATGTGCCGAAGGCCACCGTCTTGCCTGCTTGGGCGATCGGGTCGCCAGCCTGCGCCGAATTGGACAAGGTCGGGCCGAACACCATCAGGACCTGGTCCTGAAAAATCAGCTTCTTGAAGACGTTGATCGCTTCTTCTTTCTTGCCTTGCTCATCGGCGACGATGAGCTGGATCTTGTCGCCGTTGATGCCACCGGCGGCATTGATCTCATCGGCGGCCAGTTCAAGGCCGTTGCGGATCGCGACGCCGTACTGGGCGGCGCCGCCAGAGAGGGCTTCGGCCACGCCGATTTTCAGGTCGGCGGCCTGCGCCGTGGCGCAGAAAGCTGCGAAAGCCAACAGCGTGGCCTTGAATGGAAGTTGTCTCATTTGGAGTCTTTCGGGGGGAAAAAACGAGCGCCAAGCATAAATCAGCTTGGGGCCGGGCATTTGCTCGGGCTACATCGGCAGCCAGGTTCCAACTCGTGCCGCCTTCGCGCGGAGGTACAAAAGGTGCGCCGTCGCGACATCTTCGAGAGCCATGCCGAGCGACTTGAAGAGCGTCACTTCGTTTGCACCGCCGCGCCCCGGGTGCGCACCGATCACCAGTTCGCCGATTTCTGCACGCAAGCTCGCGGGGCTCACGAGGCCAGCACGCAATGCGTTCAGATAGTCGCCCGATTCGGCAAGCGTCGACTCGCGCCGATCGACGAACAGCGACGCCCGGCCCATCAGCGCCGGCTCGATCTCGCAATAGGCCGGCGTGCTGGAGCCGACCGCGTTGATGTGCGTGCCCGGCGCGATCCAGGCATCGAGAAGGATCGGCTCGCGCGCATTCGTGACGGTGACGACGATGTCTGCGTCGCGCACTGCGGCCTCGGCAGACCCGACCGCTTCCATGGCAAACCCGTAGGCGGGCTGCTGGACCGCCACGAACGCCCGTGCGCTGGCCAGACTGCGGGCGGCGACCTTGACCGAAGTGAGCGGCCGGGCAGCCGCCACGGCCTGCAACTGCCAATGCGCCTGATGGCCGCTGCCGATCAAGGCGAGCTGCGAAGCGTCGGGCCTCGCCAGCAGGCGCGTGGCAAGGCCGGTCATCGCCGCGGTGCGGATGCCGGTGACTTCCGAGGCCGACATCACCGCCATCAATGCGCCGGTCTCGCCGCTGAACAGCAGTACGCAGCCCTGGTGCGGGTCCAGCCCGAGCGCGCTGTTGCCGGGGAAGAAGCCACCGGTCTTGGCGCCGTAGACCGGGTCGGCCCCGCCGATGTAAGCGGGCATCAATCCCAGCAGACCTTTTGCGCCGGGCGCACTGACGATCTGACGCAAGGGCTGATGCACTTCGCCCCGCGCCAGTGCGGCCATGGCGTCCGACATCAGGTTGATGCAGTCGGCCACGCTCAGGAGTCGGGCGACCTCCTGCTGGGCAAGAAACAGTACAGGCTCGACGACGTCGACCGCACTGGCAGTCATGCCTGATTCATCCAGGACGCGTGCCGCGAATCATCCATGAGCGCGGGCCGCGTCAAGATGCTTCGTCAACGTCGGAAGATCAGTGTTGGTGCCGCACAGCAGCACGCCCACGCGTTGGCCTTCGAGCTCCTCGCGCAACGGGCCGAGCAAGCCGGCGGTGGCGGCCGCGCAGGCAGGCTCGGGCGACAGTTTGAGTTCTTCGAACAGGTGCAGCATGGCCCTGCGGATCTGGTCGTCGGACACTGTCACGAGCCGGTCGATGCTGCGACTGCAAAGCTCGTAGCTGTAAGCCTCCGTATGCGGCGCCATCAGGCTGTCGGCGATGCCTTGCATCGGGCCCATCTTGATCGGGTGGCCGGCCCTGAAGCTCTGCGCCATGCCGTCCGCGCCTTCGGGCTCGACTCCGTAGACCTTGCAGTCGGGCTGCACCAGTTTGAAAGCCGAGGCCACGCCAGCTGCCAGACCACCGCCGCCGATCGGCAGGATGACCGCGTCGAGCGCAGGCGCCTGGGTCGCCCATTCGTAGCCGAGCGTCGCGGTACCGAGCACCGTGCGGTAGCCGTTGAACGGGTGCACGAAGAAGCGCCCTTCTTCCTGCTCGATCTGGCGCACGCGCTCGAACGCCGCCGCGCCGTTGTCGGCCATCACGACTTCAGCGCCGTACTGGTGGCACAGCGCCACCCGGAACGGGCTAGCGGTCTTGATCATCACGACCTTGGCGCCGATGCCGAGCTTCATGGCGGCGTACGCCACCGCCACCGCATGGTTGCCGGCGCTCACGCAGGTCACGCCGGCCTGCCGCTGCTTGTCGTCAAGCGTCAGCATGTTGGAGAACGCGCCACGTGCCTTGAAGGTGCCGCTGGCTTGCAGCAGTTCGAACTTGAAGTTGAGGCGCGTGCCGGCGAGGTCGGCCAGCGCGTCCTTGTCGAGCACCGGCGTCCTGAAGACGTAGGCCTCCAGCGCGGCGCTCAACTCGCGGATGGCTGCGAGCGTGGGTACGGGTTGGCCGTCGATCGTCGTTTCTTCGATCGTCATTTAAAACCCAGCCTGCTGCGCGTGAAGAGCAAGGCAATGATGCTGACGATGGCGGCAAAGATCAGGTAGTAGCTCGGCGACAGCTTGTCGTGCGTCACGCTGATGAGCCAGGTCAGGATGAAGGGCGCGAAGCCGCCGAAGATCGTCACCGCCGTGTTGTAGCTCAACGAGAGTCCGGTGGTGCGGGTCTGGGTCGGAAACAGTTCGGACAGCAGCGCCGGTACTGGCGCGAAGTACGCCGTCATCAGGCAACCGAACACGATCTCGACCAGCAGCAGCGTGCCGAAGCTCGGGCTCGCCACCAGCAGCGCGAACATCGGATAGATCAGCACCAGCAGCAGCACCGCGGCGGTCAGCATGATGCGCACGCGCCCGACGGTGTCCGACAGATGACCGATGACGGGCGCGAAGAACATCTGGATGATGCCGACCATCATCGTGGCCGTGAACACGACCGACGCCGGCAGGCCGAGCTGCTTCACGCCGTAGGTCGGCATGAAGAGCACGAGGTAGGTCGCGACCGTGCCGAGGATCACGATGCCGATCGCGAGCAGCAGGCGTTCCTTCTGGTGCGCGAAGGTGTCGCGGATGGGGGTCGTCGTCGCTTCGATCTTCGCGAACTCCGGGCTCTCGTCGACATTGCGGCGGATGTAGTACGCCACCGGGCCGATGAGGAGGCCGAAGATGAACGGAATGCGCCAGCCCCACGCCGCCATCTGGTCACCGGTGAGCGTAGTCGTGAGCACCGCGCCGAAGCCGGCCGCCAGCAAGGTCGTGAGGCCCTGGCTCGCGACTTGCCAGCTTGAGAAAAAGCCGCGGCGCTTCGGTGCATGCTCGGCGAGAAAGGCTGTTGCGCTGCCGAATTCGCCGCCAGCCGAGAAGCCCTGGATCATTCGCGCCACCACCAGCACCGCGGGCGCAAACAAGCCGATGCTGCTGTAGGTCGGCACGATAGAAATCATCAGCGTGCCGGTGAACATCAGCACGATCGACAAGGTGAGCGCCGCCTTGCGCCCGGCGCGGTCGGCGTAGGCGCCGATGACGATGGCACCGAGCGGCCGCAGGAAGAACGACACGCCAAAAGTACCGAGCGTGAGCAGCAGCGACACCGTGTCGTCGCCCGTCGGAAAAAAGAGCTTGGAGATGGTCGCGGCGAAGAAGCCGTAGACCACCAAGTCGAACCATTCGAGCGCATTGCCGATCGATGCGGAGATGACGGCGCGCCAAGGAGGCGCTTCGGTGGTCGGGGCGGGGTGGCGCAGCACGCCGTTGGTTGCCTGGCTCATGTTGTTGTTCTTTCCTAAAAATTCAAGCCGGCAGCGACATGCTCCGGATCAGCTTGCGCATGAAGGATTCGCACCGTTCGATCTGCTCCAGCGTGACGAACTCGTTCGCCTTGTGCGCGTCTTCGATGCTTCCGGGCCCACACACGACGGAGGGGATGCCCAACTGCTGGAACAACCCAGCCTCGGTACCGTAGGCGACCTTGCGCACGTCGCGGTCGCCGGTCAGCGCGCGCACCAGTTGGGTGATGGCGGCCTGCTCCGATGCATCGAGCGTGGGCGCCGTGGCCAGCAGTTCAAAGTCGATGGCAGCGCCGGCATGCTCGCTCTTCATTCGCGGCAGCAGCGTGTTGGCGGCGTAGTCCTTGATTCGCTCGATGATCGGCGCGCTGTCGACGCCCGGCAGGTTGCGGTATTCGAATCCAAACTCGCACTGCGAGGGAATCGTGTTGATCGCAATGCCGCCGCTGATGGTTCCGGTCTGTAGCGTGGTGAAGGGCACGTCGAACGCGTTGTCGAAAGGCCCATCGCGTCGATACTGATCGGCCTGGTCGCGGATGAAGCAAATCAGCCGTGCGGCGTACTCGATGGCGTTGAGGCCATGCGGCGTCAACGACGAATGCGCCGCATGCCCGTGCACACGGCAGCGGTACGCGTTGATGCCCTTGTGCGCCACGATGACGCGCATGTCGGTCGGCTCGCCGACGATGCACCCATTGGCATGGATACCGCGCGCCTTCAAGTCGGCGAGCATGTAGGGCGCGCCGACGCAGCCAAGCTCTTCATCGCACGAGAAGGCGAAGTGGATCGGCTCCTTGAGCTGCGCGGCTTTCATCTCGGGCAGTAGCGTCAACGCCACGCCGATGAAGCCCTTCATATCGCAGGTGCCGCGGCCAAAGAGCTTGCCTTCGCGCACCGTGGGCTCGAACGGGCCGCTGTCCCATTTCTGACCTTTGACCGGCACCGTGTCGGTGTGCCCCGAAAGCACGATGCCGCCTTGCGTCGAACCGTCGGCCGCAGGCAATGTCGCAAAGACATTCGCCTTCTTGCCGGTGGCTTCGTAGGTGAGCGTCGACCTGGCACCGTGTCGCTCGAGGTCATCGCGGACCGTCTCGATGAGGCCCAGATTAGACTCAAAGCTCGTTGTGTCGATGCGGATCAACTTCTCGATCCAGTGAAGAGAAATCGGCGGTGGGGTGGGGTCGTTCGAGGTGGTCACAGAATTATCATATGCGAAACTTTTCAGATAAGAAAAAGAAAATGCAAGCATCCGATGCTGTTGTTCTCGACAAGTCGGAGCTCGGTGGTCGGCTGCGCAGCGCCCGGCTGGCACAGCGCTTGACGCTTTCCGACCTGGCAGCGAAATCGCAGGTTTCGGTGGCATCGATCTCGAAAGCGGAGCGTGGGCTGCTGGCGCTCAGCTACGAGAAATTTGCAGCATTGGCGGCGGCGCTGCACCTTGATTTGTCGACGCTGTTCGGCACGCAACCGTCAGGTTTCCTGTCGGGTAGCGTCGTCGTCACACGCAGCAAGGACGTGGTCGAGTACCACTCCGAGCGCTACCTCTACGGCATGCTCGCAACGCAGGTCACATCGAAGAAAATGACACCGATGATGGGGCGCATCGAAGCCGATTCGGTCTTGCGGCCGGGCCAGTTCAGCAAGCACCCGGGCGAGGAATTCATCTTCGTGCTCGACGGTGCGCTCGAGATGCACTTTGCCGACGGCCGCGTCGAAAGGCTCGAGAAGAACGACAGCATCTACTTCGACAGCGGCCTCGGCCACCTCTACGTGAACGGCGGAAAAGAAGGCGCGCAGATCCTCGTGGTGTGCTGCAACGAACCCGGTCATCCGTCGATCGACGGCAGTCGCTGATCAGGCCGCGATCGCCGGTTCCGGTGCGAGCTGCGTCCCGGCAATCGTCTGCGCGCCCGATGGCATGTGCTGCGCCCATTCGATGATTTCGAGTCGCCCGTCGGCGTGCTCCGCCAGCGCAGTCAGGCTCTCCACCCAGTCGCCGTCGTTGCAGTAGAGGATGCCGTCAATGTCGCGCATCTCGGCATGGTGGATGTGCCCGCACACGACACCCTGCACGCCGCGCTTGCGTGCTTCGCGCGCAACGGCGACCTCGAAGTCACCGACATAGCTCACGGCCCGCTTCACCTTCTGCTTCAGGTACTTCGAGAGCGACCAGTACGGCAGCCCCATGCGCGCGCGCAGCGAGTTGAGGTGCCGGTTGAGCTTCAGCGTGAACTCGTAGAGCGAGTCGCCGACATGCGCGAGCCACTTCGCGCACTGAATCACGCCGTCGAACAGGTCGCCGTGCATCACCCAGAGCTTGCGGCCATCGGCCATCTCATGAATCCATTCGTCGGCGACGTCGATGCCGCCGAAGTTGTGGTTCAGATACTTGCGCGCGAACTCGTCGTGGTTGCCCGGAATGAAGATCACGCGCGTGCCCTTGCGTGCCTTGCGCAGCAGCTTCTGGATCACGTCGTTGTGCGCTTGGGGCCAGTACCAGTGCCGCTTGAGTTGCCAGCCGTCGATGATGTCGCCGACGAGGAACAGCGTCTCGCATTCTGTGTGTTTCAAGAAGTCGAGCAGCGCACGTGCCTGGCAGCCGGGCGTGCCCAGATGCAGGTCAGAGATCCACAGCGTGCGAAAGCGTTGCGACGGCCGCGTTGCGTCATCGTCGTCCGGCGCCGAAGTGCCGGTTGCGTTGTCGCGCCATGCGCGGAGAAAAGCATCGTCGCGTTGCATGGGTGCGTAGCGTCGTGGTGCTGCGTGACGTCCGCATGGCAACGGCAAGACGGTTCGGTGACAACGGCTCAGCAGCCGCAGGCGCGTCAGATCAGCAGATCACTGTCGCTCGATCGATGTGACGGCGGAACGACCCCGAGATGCCGATACGCCGCCAGCGTGGCGATGCGGCCGCGCGGGGTGCGCTGCAGGTAGCCTTGCTGGATCAGGTAGGGCTCGATCACGTCTTCGATCGTGTCGCGCTCTTCGCCGATGCTGGCCGCCACGTTGTCGAGGCCGACCGGGCCGCCGTCGAAACGATGGATCACCGCTTCGAGCAGCTTGCGGTCCATCAGGTCCAGGCCCTGGGGATCGACGTCGAGCATCGCCAGCGCCTTGTGCGCGATGTGTTCGGTGATGCGCCCGTCGCCCTTTACCTGCGCATAGTCGCGCACCCGCCGCAACAGTCGGTTGGCGATGCGTGGCGTGCCGCGCGAACGGCGCGCTAGCTCGAAGCCACCGGCCTCGTCCATCTCGACTTTGAGCAGCCCGGCACTGCGGCGCACGATGCGCGCCAGTTCCTCGGGTGTGTAGAACTCGAGCCGTGCCACGATGCCGAAGCGATCGCGCAGTGGGTTGGTCAGCATGCCAGCGCGCGTGGTTGCGCCGACCAGCGTGAAGGGCTGCAGATCGAGCTTGATGCTGCGCGCCGCCGGGCCTTCACCGATCATGATGTCGATCTGGTAGTCCTCCAGTGCGGGATAGAGAATTTCTTCGACGACCGGCGAGAGCCGATGGATCTCGTCGATGAAGAGCACGTCGTTGCGCTCCAGGTTGGTCAGCAGCGCGGCCAGGTCCTTTGGTTTTTCGAGCACCGGGCCGGAGGTCTGGCGCAGGTTGACGCCCAACTCGGCCGCGATGATGTGGCTCAGCGTGGTCTTGCCCAGGCCGGGCGGCCCGAACAACAGCACGTGGTCGAGCGCCTCGTTGCGCATGCGCGCCGCGCCGATGAAGATTTCAAGCTGCTCCCGCACCTTCGCCTGGCCGACGTATTCGTCGAGCAGCTTGGGGCGCAAGGCGCGCTCGATCGCCTCTTCGTTCGGCGAGGCGGGCGCCGCGGACACCACGCGTTGCGGGGCCGGGGCGAAGTCGTCGGTCTGGATGGTCATGGGCTGTTGGCTGGAAAGGCAGTTTAGTCGGCCCAAGTGCGCTATGCGCGCCCGATAATTGCGGCGACGCAGGGCGCGCCTCGCGCCGGTCGACTACCGGGCTAATGCCTTCAGCGCCAGCTTGATGCCGTCGCCCACAGCCACATCCTTGGGCAGTGCCTTCAATGCTGCGGCTGCTTCTTTGTCGCTGTATCCAAGTGCCACCAGCGCCTGGAGGATGTCGCCCTGGGCGTCATTGGCAGCATGCGCTGGCAGCGCGATGTCCGCGCCGAGCTTGCCTTTGAGTTCCAGCAGCAGACGCTCCGCTGTTTTCTTGCCAACGCCCGGAATCTTCACCAGCCGGCCCGTGTCCTGCAGCGTGACCACCTGCGCCAGCTCGCTCACGCTGAGCCCCGACAGCACACCCAGCGCCATGCGCGGGCCAACGCCTGATATTTTGATCAGCTGTCGAAACGCCATGCGCTCCTCGGCGGTGCCGAAGCCGTAAAGAATCTGCGCGTCTTCACGCACCACGAAGTGCGTGAGCAACGAAACGCGCTCCCCCGTCGGCGGCAGGTTGTAGAAGGTGCTCATCGGCACGTCGACCTCGTAGCCGACGCCGTTGCAGTCCACTACGATCTGCGGCGGGTTGCGTTCGGCAAGAATTCCCGTGAGCTTACCGATCATTTGATAGCCGGATTTGGGCCCGGGTGTGCGATTTGACTAGGGTCCAGTCCAAGCGTAATAGCCGACGCCCTCAAATGAATATTGCGGATACCGCTGCAATATGGTGTCGCGCTCTGTTGCATTGATTGTGTAGAAGTGAGTGCCGTTTTGCGTGTTGAAGAATCGGTACATCGCACTGGTCTGTTTGCCAGAAGCGATGTTGGCATACCAACTTGGCCCTTCAAAAGAAAGCCACGGAATGGTGGCCTTGATGTTGTCACGCTCGGCAGAATTGATCGTATAGAAGTGCTCACCAGTGTGTGCATCGTAGAAACGGAAGACCGTGTCGCTGGCGGTACCGGCTGCCCCATAGGCATAAAACGCGATTCCGTCATAGCTGTAGTCCAGGGAGTGCTGGATAGCATTGTCACGCTCCGCGGGATCAGCCGTGTAGAAATGGCTCTGCGCTCGGCGGTTGTAGAGGCGATAGATCGGGACACGCACGATGCCCGACGTTGCGCCGAGCCATTGCGACAACCCCGCTTGATACGCTTTGTCGAATCGACCATAGTAATCATTCCCCAGGGGGGTTTGGCAGGATCCGTAACCACCAAAAAGCTGTCCGACCAGATAGTCCTTTCTGTTGAGCTTGACAAAGAGTCCAGAGCCGCTACTTCCTCCCTCGGTCGCGCCCTGCGTCCACCGGACCCGCAGGAATTGGGCATCCGAAGCGGACGATGAGGCGCATGTTCCGCCAGTGCATTTGCCCGTGCCCAGGTAATCGCCAAGGGTGTATTTCTGCAAATCGCCTTTGGGGTGACTGACCCCATACACGTCGTCGTAGTAGCCGAGCGGGAAGGCGCTCGATCCTGCATAAACAGTGCCGGCCGGTGGCGTCGAATTGAGTCGCATGAAAGAGGTGTCTGTATCAGCGCTGGCGTACAGCAACGTGGCGCCCGAGACCATGGCTGCAAGCTTGGGGTCCACCTGCGTGCTGTTGCACGAAGCAGATTTGTAGAACCACAGTGTGTACAACGTGGATGCCACCGTTTGGTTCGAAATGCAGTGATTGGCGCTGAGAAAATAAGGTGTCCCCGAAGACGACCGGTCATTCAGCAGGGTGCCAGTGCAAACATAGTCGTCCCCGCTGTCGACGAAGTCCATCATCGCGACCGACTTGCTCAATTCGTTGTAAGTCGACGAGCAAGACACGTCCATGGTGCAAGAACCCGCCTCGCCAACTTTTGCGATGGAGTCGAGTTTGCGGATGTCCGCGAGCACATGCGACAGCGATGGCACCGAAATTTGGACCGCGTCTGTCGGCGCTCCCGGCGGTACTTCAATCTCCACCGTAATAGCCTCGCCTCCCATATTGGGGGACCAGTAGGTGTGCGCGGCATCGCTCGAATCTCCGGCATCTACGTTTTGCTGAATCGTCGTCAGGATTTCCTGGCCCGAAATTTCGTAAATTTTGCCGGCACTGTCGGCATAGAAGCGAACAGTGGCGCCGAGAGGAAAGCTCTTGATCAGCAGTCCGAGCCGCACTCCTTTTGCATCTGGAGAGACGAAACGCATTGCCGAGACCTTGTCGCCATTCAGCAGCGCGGTCCAACCCATCAACGCAGCGACCTGCGGTCGACTCGCCGTGTCAGAAATAGGCCGAGCCACGCCAATTTTTGTCGGCAGCCCAACATGCGCAAGCGCTGACTTTTGGACCGTCGGAGCTTGAACAGTGAGCGCACCCAGGCTGATTTGCACCGGAGTGGGCGCCATACCGGCCGCCCTCATCTTGAACCGTTCAACTTCATGGCTCCCGCCAACGCTTGTCTTGGCCTCGATGAGAATCGGGTCCTTGGAAGGCTCTGCGGGCTGCATGACGGCTTCTGCTGGGGCGGCCGCTTTGCTTGAAGTCTGGGCTGTGGCTACGGGCAACGCAACTGTGCCGCCACCACCGGACCCGCCAGAACCGCCGCATCCGGCGACAGAAATCAGTAGCGCGCAGGCAAGCGCGCCCAATAGACGAATAGCTTTAATTTTTCTCTCCCTTTTGACCACCTTGAATGCTCTGCATTCTGTCGCCAACCGATAGATTGCGCACTGGTTTAGTCGGCCATAAAAGTCGTACGCCACCGACTACGTCACAGTCGATTCATTTGATTTGGCCGCGTGTACCGCGTCAGCCACGCCTATGATTCAAAGCCCAATCTTCCAGCCTGGTCACGCCTTGCTCCTTCGACACACCTTCGCCCCTCCCAACAACACACGCCTCGGCCACCTGTGCGGCCCGCTCGATGCGCATCTGCGCCGCATCGAAGAGGCGCTCGACGTGAAAATCGCGCACCGGCACGAGCAGTTCAAGATCGACGGCCCCAAGGTCAACGCACAACGTGCGATGGATGTGCTGCAGGCCCTGTACGAGATCGCGCAACGACCCATCGATGCGGCGGTGGTGCAGCTCACGCTGGCAGGCGACAGTTCGATGGACGAAGCCGACGACGAAGGGATGACGCTGGTCACGCGCCGCGCCGACTTGCGTGCTCGCACGCCGACGCAAAGCCTTTACCTCGAAAACATCGCCAACCACGACATCACTTTTGGCATCGGGCCGGCCGGCACCGGCAAGACCTATCTGGCGGTGGCCTGCGCGGTCGATGCGCTGGAACGCAGCAGCGTGCAGCGCATCGTGCTGACCCGCCCCGCCGTCGAGGCCGGCGAGCGGCTCGGCTTCCTGCCGGGCAATCTGAGCGAAAAAGTCGACCCGTACCTGCGTCCGCTGTACGACGCGCTTCACGACCTGATGGGCTTCGACAAAGTGCAGAAAGCCTTCGAGCGCAACGCGCTGGAGATCGCACCGCTCGCTTTCATGCGCGGCCGGACGCTCAACAACGCCTTCATCATCCTCGACGAGGCGCAGAACACGACGCCCGAGCAAATGAAGATGTTCCTCACGCGGATCGGCTTCGGCGCCAAGGCCGTAGTGACGGGCGACGTGAGCCAGATCGATTTGCCCAAGACGCAGCTGAGCGGACTCGTCGACGCCGAGCGCGTCATGAAACGGGTCAAGGGCATTGCGGTAACGCACTTCACCAGCGCCGACGTCGTGCGGCACCCGCTCGTGGCGCGCATCGTCGACGCCTACGACAGCCAGCGCAAACGCGCGACGCCGGCGCGCTGACATGGCGCTCGCCGCCCTCTCACTGTCGTTGCAGTTCGTGCCGTTCAAAGGCGTCGAACGCCATCGCGCGGCCTTGCCCCGGCACAGCGTGACGCGCTGGATTCGCCACGCGCTCGATGTCGACGGCGAGCTCACGGTGCGCATCGTTGATGCCGAAGAAGGCCAACGACTGAACCGCGAGTTTCGCGGCAAGGACTACGCCACCAACGTGCTCACCTTCGACTATGCGCAAGAGCCGATGGTGATGGCCGACCTGGTGCTGTGTGCGCCGGTGGTCGCGCGCGAGGCGAAAGAGCAGCGCAAAACGCTGGCTGAGCACTACGCCCATCTGCTGGTTCACGGCACGCTGCACGCGCAGGGCTGGGACCACGAAACGGGCGAAGTCGACGCTGACGAAATGGAAGCGCGCGAGATAGAAATCCTCGCGGGACTCAACATTCGCAACCCGTACTAGCGCCCTGTCAGCAGGCCAGCGCGGTCGTCGAGCATCCGTCACGCACCCGGCGCCATCTGAACGGCGCGCGCTTCCATGTTGAGCGGCAGCAGCTGGATGGTCACCCGAAGACCCGGCACGTTGTCCATCAGCGCCTGCTCGAGTTCATCACGCAGAGTGGCTGCACGTTGCAACGGCCAGTCACCCGGCACATGCATATGCAGGTCGGCGAAGAGCCGTTGCCCCGCGCGCCGGGTCGCGATGTCGTCGAAGCGGATCGGCCCGGCCTTGACCGCACCAGCGCCACCACCGGCGCGCTCCAGAAAACCGTCGAGCGTGGCTTGCACCGCAGCCATGGATTCGGCCGGCATGGCCTCGTCCATCAGCCCTTGCGAGGAGCGCCAAACGAGTTTGCCGCCTTCGAAAATGATGTTGAGCGCCACGCCGATGCCCAGCAACGGATCGAGCCACAACCAGCCGGTGAAATGCACGGCGACGATGCCGACGACGACTGCGACCGAAGTCCACACATCGGTGACGAGGTGCCGCCCATCAGCTTCCAGTGCGATCGAACGGTGCTCGCGTGCCGCCCTGAAGAGCGCCCACGCCAATGCGCCGTTGAAGCCTGTACTGACGATGGACAGCGCCAGCCCCCAGCCCAGCTGCTCGATCGGTCGCGGCGCCATCAAGCGCTCGATCGAGACCCACATGATCGCCAGCGCTGCGCCGATGATGAGGATGCCTTCAAAGCCCGATGCGAAGTACTCGGCCTTGTGATGGCCGTAGGGATGGTCTTCATCGGCCGGCCGCGCGGCAATAGTCACCATGGCGAGGGCGAACATCGCGCTCGCGAGATTGACGAACGACTCCATCGCGTCGGAAATAAGCCCCATCGAATGCGTGATGTAGCCTGCCATTCCCTTCAGCACGATGGTGACGAGCGCCACCGCGATCGACAGGCGCAACAACACCTTTGGGGTCAGTAGACTTTGTATCGAAGAAGAGAAAGAGGGAGAAGGCAAAAGAGGCACCGAGCTTCAGCAACGCCGACGGGAGGTCAGCGGGGCGCAGGAATTATGGACGGCTCATGCTCGGAGCACGTCGCGTACCATCGGGCGCTCACCTTGATTTAGAAGAGGCCCGGATGAGATTCAGACCTTGGACGCGGCTGAGCGCCCTGCTGCTTATGGCGGCCATCGCGTCGATCGCGTCGGTCGCGCCGGCGGCAGCACAAGCCACCCCACCGCCAGAACGGGCTGGTTTCGTCAAAAGCGTGCGCGGCGACGTGCAACTGCTCAGCGCCACCGGCGTCATGCGTACCGCACATGCCGGCGACGAGGTTGCGCCCATCGAACGTATCGTGACTGGCGCGGACTCGGCCGCGAGCCTGGTGCTCCGCGATGGCACCGTGCTCGTGCTCGGCCCTTCGTCGCGACTCGACATGAAGGAGTTCAGCTTCGATCCGACCGCCCAGGACGGCGGCCTGTTGATCTCGCTGCTGCGTGGCTCGCTGCGCATGATTTCCGGCCTGATCGGAAAAGCCCATCCGGACGCGGTCCGCATCGAGACGCAGACCGCGACGATTGGCATCCGTGGCACCGATTTCATCGTTCAGGCGGATCCGCAACCATGAACATGCCACGCTGCGTCATCTGCTTTTCGCTCCTGTCAGCCGCGCTGCTCGCGGGCTGCTCGACGCCCGCCACGCACGTCGTGTTGCTGCCGCAACCGGACGGGCGACCCTCCGCGGTGGTGGTCGGAAGTAACGGCGGCGAAGTTACGCTGGACAAGCCTTACCAGCGCGCCACCGTGAAAGCAGGTCGCACCGGCGCGCCTTCGCTCGACCAGACCGATGCAGCACGGGTCCGCAGCGACAACACCATGCTGTTCGACCTCGTTCCGCCCGCACCCCAGCGCTACGCGGTGTACTTCGACGCAGGCAACACGTCGCTTATGCCCGAATCCCAACGCGAGATGACCACCGCGTTAATGGTGGCAATGGCACGCGCCGGCAGCGACATCGTGATCACCGGCTACACCGACACAGTTGGGGCAGTCGTGTCTAACGACGAGTTGTCGATGCGCAGGGCGCAGCAAGTGCGTCAGATGTTCATCGACAGGCAGTTTCCGGCGGCACGCATCGAAGCGGTCGGCCGCGGCGAACGCGAACTCGCGGTACCGACCGCCGACGAGACGCCGGAGCCGCGAAATCGACGGGTGACGATCGAAGTGCGCTGAACGGCGGGCGGGGCTCGAACCCGGCGCAGCCTTTGCTCAGCGCAAGGTCAAGCGGACGAACTTGCGCTTCCCGACCTGCACCACATAACTGCCCGCGGGCAGTTTCAGCGCCTTGTCGTTGACGACGACCGAGTCGAGACGAACACCGCCGCCTTCGATCAGGCGGTTGCCCTCCGAGGTCGACGGCGCCAGCCCGGCCTGCTTCAGCAGTTGGGCGATGCCGAGCGGCGCGCCTTCCAGCGTCAGTTCAGGAATGTCGTCGGGCACGCCGCCCTTGCTGCGGTTGACGAAATCCTGCTCCGCCGCGTCGGCTGCCGCGGCACTGTGAAAGCGCGCGGTGATTTCCTTGGCGAGCGCGACCTTGGCATCTTTCGGGTTGCGCCCGCCGTCGATCTCGGCCTTCAGCGCCGCGATCTCGGCGAGCGATTTGAAGCTCAGCAAGGTGTACCAGCGCCACATCAGCACGTCGGAAATCGACAGCACCTTTGCAAACATGGTGTTTGGTGCTTCGCTGATGCCGATGTAATTGTTCTTGCTCTTCGACATCTTTTCGACGCCGTCGAGACCTTCCAGCAAAGGCATAGTGAGTATGCACTGCGGCTCCTGGCCATACTCTTGTTGAAGGTGCCGCCCGACCAAGAGGTTGAACTTCTGGTCGGTGCCGCCGAGCTCGAGGTCCGACTTGAGAGCCACGGAGTCGTACCCCTGCATCAGCGGATACAGGAACTCGTGCACCGAGATCGACTGGCCAGCCTTGAATCGCTTGCTGAAATCGTCGCGCTCCATCATCCGGGCGACGGTGTATTTGGCCGCCAGCTGGATCATCCCGCGCGCGCCCAACGGGTCGCTCCACTCGGAGTTATAGCGAACCTCGGTTCTGGACGGATCGAGCACCAGGCTGGCCTGACGGTAGTACGTCTGCGCGTTCGCCTCGATTTGTTCGCGCGTGAGCGGCGGCCGGGTCGTGTTGCGTCCGGACGGGTCGCCGATCGTCGTCGTGAAGTCGCCAATCAAAAAAATGACGGTGTGGCCCAGATCCTGCAACTGCCGCAGCTTGTTCAGCACCACCGTATGACCGATATGAATGTCCGGAGCCGTCGGATCGAGGCCGAGCTTGATGCGCAGCGGCTGGCCGGTGGCCTCGGCACGCTGAAGCTTTTTGATCCACTCATCCTGGGGCAGCAATTCGTCAGCCCCACGCAGCGAGATTTCGAGAGCTCTTCCTACGCCATCGGAAAGGACTTGGGATGTAACAGAACCGGCATTCATTGGGCTTTTGTGGCTGATTTGGGTATTGCCGAAGCTATACTGAGCTCGACTTTGCAAGCGCCGAATTCTAAGCGGCGCTTTTTTCCGCGCCGTGTTGCCGCCTCCGTCTTGAGGCCTTCTGCTTCACGGATTCGCCGAAACCTGATCTGGATTTTTGAGCTTTGATTGACAGATTTCTTGCCGCAGAGGAGCTGTTTGCTTCCCGTGTGGCCTACACATTCCGGACGTACCCAAGGCAGATCACTGCAGTGATTGCAGCGGTCTTGATGTCCGCAGGCGGTGGTGCATTCGCGGTTGCTTCGCTTGGCCCCGACGCGGCCAAGATTCCGGTAAAGCAGGTGCTTGAAACGGTGACGCCGCTTGCTGTTTCAACACAGACCGAGGCGCTGGACGCTTTCAGCTTCACCCTGTTCCGCAGCGAAACCACGCGCTCGAGCGATACCGCTGAAGCGCTGCTCGGGCGCCTCGGCGTAAGCGATCCGGCCGCATCGGCGTACATCCGCGGCAACGCCGAGGCGCGCTCCGCGCTGTTGAGCCGGCCCGGCCGTACTGTCACTGCCGAAGTGACGCACGAAGATCGGCTCAAGAAGCTGAGTGCACGCTGGATTCCTGACGGCGACGGCTTCAAGCGCCTCGTCGTCGAAAGCGCGGGCGTCGGCTTCATCATGCGTTCCGAAGCCGACACACTGACCGCCGGTACACGCCTGGCGAGCGGCGTAGTCCGGACGTCGCTCTTTGCGGCAACCGACGATGCCAACATTCCCGATGCTGTCGCGAGCCAGTTGGCCGACGTATTCGCGGGAGATGTCGACTTCCGTCAATTGCGCAAGGGCGATCGATTCGCTGTCGTCTACGAAACCTTCGAAGCCGACGGCCAGTCGATGCGCAGCGGCCGTATTTTGGCGGCGGAGTTCGAAAGCGGCGGCAACATCCACCAGGCGCTGTGGTTCCAGGAGCCGGGCCGCAAGGGTGGCTACTTCAGGCCGAACGGCGACAGCCTGCGTCACGCGTTCCTGAGTTCGCCGGTCGAGTTTTCGCGCATCTCCAGCGGTTTCGCGATGCGGATGCACCCGATTTTGAACACCTGGCGTCAACACAACGGCATTGACTTCGCGGCACCTTCGGGCACGGCGGTTCGAGCCGTCGGCGATGGCGTTGTCGAATTCGCTGGGCAGCAAAGCGGCTACGGCAACATCATCATCGTCAAGCACCGAAACGACCTGAGCACCGTGTATGCGCATCTGAGCCGCATGGACGTCAAGGTCGGGCAGAGCGTGGCCCAGAGCCAGTTCATCGGTGCTGTCGGCAGTACGGGCTGGGCGACCGGTCCGCATCTGCATTTCGAGTACCGGGTGAACGGTGAATACACCGACCCGGCGGTCATCGCCAAACAGGACGGCGACATGACGCCGATCGCGGCAGCATCGCGTCCCGCGTTCGAGAAATTGGCGGTCGCATCGCGCACCGAATTGGCAGCCGCGTTCTCTGTGGTCCAGGCCAGCGCAGACTGACCGACCGCACCATCGAACACAACAAAATGGCCGATCTGCAGATGGCCAACCTGTTCATCGGCTTGATGTCGGGCACTTCGCTCGACGGCGTCGACGGCGTCATCGCCGATTTCTCGGCCGGCGGCATTGCGGTCAAGGCGCATGCCACGGCGCCGTTTTCGGTCGGACTGCGCACCGAATTGCTGGCGCTGAACACACCCGATGGCGTCAACGAGCTACACCGTGCGGCGCTTGCAGGCAACGCGCTGGCGCGGGTGTACGCAGCGGTCACGCAGGATTTGCTCGACCACGCTAATGTAGGTGCCGAAGCCATTGCCGCCATCGGGGCCCATGGCCAGACTGTGCGCCATCGGCCAGGCGAATTCGACGATATTGGCTACACGCTTCAGCTCAACAACCCCGCGCTGCTCGCCGAACTGACCGGCATCGACGTCGTTGCTGAATTCCGGACCCGCGATGTCGCAGCCGGCGGTCAGGGCGCACCGCTGGTGCCAGCGTTCCATCGCGCGCTGTTCTCGCTAGAAAATGACGCCGTTGCTGTCCTGAATCTCGGTGGTATTTCCAACCTCAGTTTGCTGCCCGCCACATCGGGCGAAGCGATCACCGTGCTCGGCTTCGATTGCGGCCCCGGCAATGCGCTGCTGGACCACTGGTGTCAAACCCACCTGGGCCAGCCATATGACGCTGGCGGCGCTTGGGCTGCCAGTGGGCGAGTGCTACCCGACTTGCTCGAGCGCCTGCTGCGCGATGCCTACTTTGCCAAGGCGCCTCCGAAAAGCACCGGGCGCGACCGATTCAATCCCACTTGGCTCGCCGCGCAGTTGCAGCACGCCAGCAGCGCTGATGCCGCGGATGTGCAGGCAACGCTTGCCGAGCTGACCGCCAGTTGCTGTGCCGCGGGCGTGATCCGCTACGGCATCGACAGCAAGACCTTGATCGTGTGCGGCGGCGGAGCGCTGAACGACCACCTGCTCGCCCGGTTGCGCGCACTTCTCCCCGGTGTCGAGCTGAAGTCGTCGGCTGAACGGGGCCTGCCACCACAACAGGTCGAAGCGGCAGCATTTGCGTGGCTGGCCCGTTGTACGGTGCGCCGAGAGACGGGCAACCTTGCCAGCGTGACCGGCGCCAAGGGCGCGCGGGTGCTGGGCGCCATCTACCCTGCTTGACTGGAGGCCTGCCTGGCCTGGACTTGCTGGTGGACCCAAGCGGCGGCGTGGCGGGTAGCTTGTGCTGGTCGCTGGTCGCAGCAGTCGGCGCTTCAGCCCCGAGAAAGAACAACAAGATGGCGGAGAAGAAGACGCGGCGCGTACCAAAACGGTCGGCGATCAAGCCCGAGGCTGGGATCAGCACCGCCATCGTGAGCGCATAGGCCACCACGACCCACTGCATGCGCAATGGGCTTTCTCCCAGGCTCGCCGCCATGGCGGGCAATGCGGTGTTGATGATGGTCGCGTCGAGCGTCTGCATGAAAAAGCCGATGGCGACGAGCCAGAGCAAACTTTTGCGATAGCCCGGTGCTGGCGCCGAAGAAGGCACCGGAGAAATGGGCGTTGAATTAGATCTGACAGGAAGCGTCATCGAAAAAACTCAGGCAACAAAAAAGCCGCCCTTAGGCGGCTGTTCGAACAAACGCGAAGAACTTCTGCAAATCTCAAGCTGAGAAGCTGGAGCCGCAGCCGCAAGTGCTGGTCGCGTTCGGGTTCTTGATGACAAATTGCGCGCCCTGCAAATCTTCCTTGTAGTCGATCTCAGCGCCCACCAGATACTGGTAGCTCATGGCGTCGATCAGCAGCGAGACACCGTTCTTGGTCATCGTGGTGTCGTCTTCGTTGGCGATCTCGTCGAACGTAAAACCATACGAGAAACCAGAACATCCGCCACCCTGCACGAAGACACGCAGCTTGAGTTCAGGGTTGCCTTCTTCGGCGATCAGATCAGCCACCTTCGCGGCGGCGCTGTCAGTAAACAAAATCGGCTCCGGCATTTCCGGAACAGGCATTTCAGAAACGGTATTTTCGGCAACGGCGCTCATGTGAGTACTCCTGTAAGTGCGGCCAAACGTGCGGGCACGTGCAGCCAATGGAGGTGATGCTACTGCAACAAGCAAAAAACCGCCCGAAGGCGGCGTTTTGACTGCGAGGGCAGTAAGCCCAAACAGCAGCTCCAAAAGCGAATTAACGCTTTGAGAATTGCTTCCGGCGGCGAGCAGAGTGCAAGCCGACCTTCTTCCGCTCGACTTCGCGCGCATCGCGCGTCACGAAGCCAGCCTGGCTCAACACCGGCTTGAGCGTCGCGTCGTAGTCGATCAGTGCACGGGTGATGCCGTGGCGCGCCGCGCCGGCCTGGCCCGATTCGCCGCCGCCATTCACGTTGATCATGATGTCGAAAGCTTCGACGTTGTTCGTCAGGAACAGCGGCTGCTTCGCGATCATGATGGACGTTTCGCGGCCAAAGTAGGCCTGAATATCCTTGCCATTGATCGTGATCTTGCCGGTACCCTTTTTCATGAACACACGGGCGACGCTCGATTTGCGACGGCCGGTGCCATTGTTCCATTCACCGATCATTTGGCGGCCTCACGTTGGGCGTTGGTGGACAAGCCTGCAATTTCCAGCACTTTGGGCTGTTGCGCGGTATGCGGGTGCTCTGCGCCACCGTAGACCTTGAGCTTCTTGATCATGGCGTAGCCGAGCGGGCCCTTGGGCAGCATGCCCTTGACGGCCTTTTCCAGCGCGCGGCCGGGATGCTTGGCTTGCATGTCGCGAAAGTTCGTAGCCGAAATACCGCCCGGGTAGCCCGAGTGACGGTAGTAGATCTTGTCGATCGGCTTGGCACCGGTGACACGAAGCTGGGCTGCATTGATGATGACGATGAAGTCACCGGTATCGACGTGAGGCGTGTAAATGGCCTTGTGTTTGCCGCGCAAACGGAGAGCAACTTCGCTGGCTACTCGTCCGAGGACCTTGTCGGTCGCGTCAACCACAAACCACTCGTGCACCACGTCAGCGGGTTTGGCGCTGAAAGTTTTGGTCATGAGATTCTCTTTAAAAGAGGGTTTGGCGGGCCCTTTTCCACGGTCGGCGTTCCTCTGACGGGAATCTCATAGGTGGGGTTCAGGCTTCGCCGCGGGGCCACAAAAGCGCTGCGAAGCCTTCGATTATATAAAGATTCGGCGCTGGCGGGTACCATCGACCCATGTTCAGTTACCGCCACGCCTTCCACGCCGGCAACCACGCCGACGTGCTCAAGCACACGGTGTTGATCGCCACGCTCACTCATTTGCTCGAAAAAGACGCGGCGCTGACCGTGGTGGACACGCATGCCGGCGCCGGGCTATACCGTCTGGATGGCGACTACGCCGACACCAGCGGGGAGGCGGCAGAAGGTCTGTTGCGACTGATGGCAGCCAAGCCGAAAGGCGGCGCACCCCTCGCGGACGCCATCGCCCGCTACCTCGGCGTCATCGCCGACTTCAACCCGAAGGGCGGCGCCAAGATCTATCCTGGCTCGCCTTTCATCGTCCAGCACCTGTTGCGGGACCATGACCGGTTGAAACTGTACGAGTTGCATCCGACCGATGCCAAAACCCTCGGCGCCAACATCGCGCAACTCGATGCAGGTCGGCAAATTGCCGTCCTGCGCGAAGACGGTTTCTTGAGCGCCAGCAAATTCTTGCCCCCCCCATCGCGTCGCGCATTGGTGCTGATGGACCCAAGCTACGAGATCAAAAGCGACTACGGCCGCGTGCTCGAGTTCGCGGCCGAAGCGCTCAAGCGATTCGCCACCGGCACCTACGCCGTCTGGTATCCGATCATTCCGAGGCCTGAAGCGCACGATTTGCCGCGGCGACTCAAGACGATGGCGACCAAGGCCGGCAAGTCGTGGCTGCACGCGACGCTCACCGTAAAGTCCAGCAAGCTGACATCCACGCCCACTGGCGAGACCAAGCGACCCGGCCTGCCAGCCAGCGGCATGTTTTTGATCAATCCGCCATTTACCTTGAAACCGCAATTGGCCGCGGCGTTGCCTCAGTTGGTAGAGCTTTTGGCGCAAGACCGCCACGCGGCGTTTTCGCTCGACAGCGGCGGCTGAGTTCCGGCGCTTCTGCGGCCGTTCATTCAACGCCGATATCTAGCGGCGTTTGCGATTCGATGATTTGACCGGTACCTTCCGCGTGCTTGAAGGCGACGCCGCAGAATCACCCGCCATCGGCGCAGCGGCGAAGTCGACGGCCGCGCCGCTGCAACGCATGTCTTTCTTGTCGATCACCGACAACGCAACCTGCTTGATCCCCATTGCCGTCAGCCCGATCTGATCTGCTGCGGCGCGGCTCAGATCGATGATGCGACCCAGCGCATAGGGCCCCCGATCGTTAATGCGCACCAACACCTCCTTGCCATTCACCAGGCTTCGCACGCAGACACGCGTGTTGAACGGCAGTGTCTTGTGAGCGGCCGTGAATGCGGTCATGTCGAAGCGCTCTCCGTTGGCAGTCTTTCGCTGGTGAAACTGGATGCCGTACCAGGATGCGCCACCGCGCTCGAAGATTTCGCGAGGGCCTTCGTCACCGGGGACGCCATCGTCCGGCGAGAGTTCGCCAGTTCCTGAGATGGAGAGGTCGTAGCGCACCGACGGCACTTGCGAACGTGGGGCGGCACCGGCCGGCACCGCAAGCTCGCGTGGCAACGGCCGTAGCCGAGAGCGCCCCGATGAATCCGCTGACGCGTCAGCTTTGGGCGCAGTGGCATCGGGCGGCGGTGTGCCGCAGGCCGCAAGCAGACACAGCAAACCGGCCAGCGCGCCTCGCAGCGCGCGACGCGATCCGGTCCACCCCGCATGGCGGGCGGCCGGGCACGCGACATTCACTCGATGCGCTCCAGAACTCCCAAGGTCGCAGCAGCCTGGTTCATCGTGTAGAAATGAAGGGCAGGTGCGCCGCCGTCTCGCAGACGCACGCACAGGTCGGTGACGACATCGAGCCCGAACGCCTTGATCGACGCCGTATCGTCACCAAAACCCTGCAGCCGCAGACGAATCCAGCGAGGAATCTCGGCGCCACAGGCGTCCGAGAAACGCATGAGCTGGGTCGAGTTGGTGATCGGCATGACGCCCGGCACGACAGGCACGTCGAGCTTCAACTTGCGGGCTTCATCCACAAACCGAAAGTAGGCCTCGGCACTGAAAAAATACTGCGTGATGGCCGAATCGGCGCCCGCTTCGACCTTGGCCGCATAAGCCCGCAAGTCGGCCTCGGGCGAGCGCGATTGCGGGTGCACTTCAGGGTAGCAAGCGACCTCGATATGAAAGTCGCGACCCGTCTCTTCGCGAATGAACGAGACCAGATCGCTTGCGTACAAAAACTCGCCGCCAACGCCGTAGCCGCTGGGCAAATCGCCACGCAATGCGACCAGCCGCTTGACGCCCATCGCCTTGAGTTCGGCCAACTGCATGCGCACGGTTGCCTTGGTCGAACCGATGCACGAGAAGTGGCTCGCCGCATCAACGCCCTCGCCCAGAATTTCACGCACCGTGTTGAAGGTGCCGTCGTGCGTCGAGCCTCCGGCGCCATACGTCACCGAGCAGAATTCGGGCTTTCGCGTGTAGAGCTGCTGCCGGATTGCACGCAGCTTTGTCGCGCCCTCGACCGTCTTGGGCGGAAAAAATTCAAAGCTGAGCGGAAGGCCCATCGCCGACTCCTGGAGCGCCGTCGGCACGAACGGCGTGAATGAAAAACTCATGGTTGCCATCGCCGCCGACGATCGGGCTGTCGAACCACTGCACAACACGCAATCCCAGCGCAGCGCAGGCTTCGCGCAAGCGTGCCTCCACGATCGGGTACATCGCCGCATCGCGCACGATGCCGCCCTTGCCGACCTGGCCCGGCTGCAGTTCGAACTGCGGCTTGACCAGCATCAGCATGCGGCCATCGGCTGCTAGAAAAGGCACCACCGCCGGCAACACCAGCGTCAGCGAAATGAACGAGAGGTCACCCACGATCAGGTCGAAGCGCGGCTCGAATTCGATTTCCATCGTCTCGGGGTCGTCTTCGGCGTCGACACTCGAAGCGATCAGGTCGACTGCGGTCAGCGCTCGCGCATTGACCTTTTCGACCGCGATCACACGCTCGTCTTCGCGCAGCTTCGCGTGCAACTGGCCGTGACCGACGTCGACCCCGACCACCTTCGCCGCACCGTGCTGCAGCAGGCAATCGGTGAAGCCTCCGGTCGACTGGCCGAGGTCGAGGCACTGCAGCCCCGTCACATCGATTCCTGCGGTATTCAAAGCCCCTTCGAGCTTGAGTCCCCCGCGCGAAACGTAGCGTGCTTCGGCGCCGTCGACCAGGTCGAGCTCGGCCGATTCAGGCAGGTCGTCGCGGTTCTTGACCACGTCACGCCATGCGTCGCTGCTGCCCGCATCGCGCCAGCGCAAACCGCCCGCAATCAAGCGAACGGCCTGCGATCGGGACGCGGCCATGCCGCGCTCCACCAACAATTGATCAGCGCGCATGCGCTATCAATAGCGGTAGGTGTCAGGCTTGTAAGGGCCGTTTTTATCGACACCGATGTAGGCCGCTTGCGCCGGCGTCAGTTCGGTCAGCATGGCGCCGACCTTCTTCAGGTGCAGGCGCGCGACCTTCTCATCGAGGTGCTTGGGCAGCACGTAGACCTTGCCGGCTTCATACGCGTCGGGCTTGGTGAAAAGCTCGATCTGCGCGATGACCTGATTGGCGAACGACGACGACATCACGAAGCTCGGGTGGCCCGTGCCGCAGCCCAGGTTCACCAGGCGACCCTTGGCCAGCAAAATGATCTTCTTGCCGTCCGGGAAGGTGATGTGGTCGACTTGCGGCTTGATCTCTTCCCACTCGTACTTCTCGATCGACACGACATCGATTTCGTTGTCGAAGTGACCGATGTTGCAAACGATGGCCTGGTCTTTCATGGCGACCATGTGGTCGTGCGTGATGACGGACAGGTTGCCGGTCGCCGACACGAAGATATCTGCCTTGTCGGCAGCGTATTCCATGGTCACGACCTTGTAGCCTTCCATTGCAGCCTGGAGCGCATTGATCGGATCGACCTCGGTGACCCATACCTGCGCCGACAAGGCGCGCAGCGCTTGTGCCGAGCCCTTGCCCACGTCGCCGTAGCCCACGACGACCGCCACCTTGCCGGCGATCATCACATCGGTTGCGCGCTTGATGGCGTCGACCAGAGATTCACGGCAACCGTACAGGTTGTCGAACTTGCTCTTGGTGACCGAATCGTTCACGTTGATGGCGCGAAACTGCAGCGTGCCGTTCGCCGACATCTCGTTCAGGCGATGAACGCCCGTGGTGGTTTCTTCGGTCACGCCGATGATCTCGGCGGCTTTGCGGGTGTACCAGGTGCTGTCGATAGCGATCTTGGCCTTGATCGCGGCGTAAAGGATGCGCTCTTCTTCGCTGGTCGGGTTCGCGAGAACGCCCAGGTCTTTTTCAGCGCGCTGGCCCAAATGCATCAGCAACGTGGCGTCGCCGCCGTCGTCCAGGATCATGTTGGGGCCTTCGCCCTTCGAGCCCTTGGGTCCGAAGTCGAAAATGGCGTGGGTGTAGTCCCAGTAGTCGGTCAGCGTCTCGCCCTTGACGGCGAACACTGGCGTGCCAGCGGCTGCGATGGCGGCGGCTGCGTGGTCTTGCGTCGAGAAGATGTTGCACGATGCCCAGCGGACGTCGGCGCCGAGGGCTTGCAGCGTTTCGATCAGCACCGCGGTTTGAATCGTCATGTGGATCGAGCCGGTGATGCGCGCGCCCTTGAGCGGGTGCGACTTCGCGAACTCGGAGCGAATGGCCATCAGGCCCGGCATTTCGGTCTCCGCGATGCGGATTTCCTTGCGGCCCCAAGCGGCCAGCGTGATGTCGGCGATGGCCTGATCGGTCAATTTGAGAGGGATTGCGACGGCGGATGCGGATTCGAGAACAGCGCTCATAAGAACTCCAAAGCAAGTTTGAGAATTGCCGCCGCGCTCGGGAAGGTAGACCTATAGATCGACTCACCGCGAGAACAGCGGTTGAGCGTGGTTGCGATGTGGTCCGAGCCTCACGCCTGATGGCGCTGCAACGCTCCTCGGAACGACGAATTTTAGCGCAGACGCCCGATTGCGTGCGTCACCGCCCGGAAGGGTCGGCGTCACCGCCGACAAACCGAAATTCCTGCGGCGCATTACCCTCGTGCGATATGAACACACCCTCCACATCGTCTTTCCGCAGGTTCTCGCCGCTTGCGTCTGTGCTTCTGGCGTCGGCCACGCTGTTCGGCGCAGCCGTCCTGCCGCTCGCCGCCGCTGCGCAGAGCCCGGCGGCCACGCCATCTGCCGCTCCCGCCGCCCCGACCGTCCGAATTCGCGGCACCGTCGTCTACGTAGACCAAAGCAAGGTGGTCGTGAAGGACCGCAGCGGCGAAGTCGTTTCGCTTGCAAGGGTCGCCGACATGCCGATCTCCGAGGTGTACCGCATCAAGCTGAGCGACATCAAGCAAGGCAGCTTCATCGGCACTGCAGCCATGCCGCAGGCAGACGGCACGCAAAAGGCGCTCGAAGTTCTGGTGTTCCCCGAGGCCGCGCGTGGAACCGGCGAAGGCCATTTCCCATGGGACTTGCAGCCGCAGAGCACCATGACCAATGCGACGGTGGCCGACCTCGCCGCGGCGCCGAAGAACGTGCGCGGCGGCCAGCAACTCAAACTCAGCTACAAGGGTGGCGAAAAGACCCTGATCGTTCCGCCGAACGTTCCTGTCGTGACCTTCAAGCCAGCCACCGATGCCTTGCTGGTGCCCGGCGCCAACGTGCTGATCAATGCGCAAGAGCGCAACGGCACACCGACCGCGCTGCGTGTGCTGGCCGGCCGCAACGGCTTCACGCCGCCGATGTAATCGCTGAGCCGAACGGGTCGCGCCGCATACGCTGCGCGACCCAAGGGAAATCCCGCAAGTAATTTTGCGAAGAGGATCACCGCAGCAGCGTTGTCGGGGCGTATCGTGGCGACGGATTTCCGCCGCTTGCAGGCGTGTTGTCCGCCATCCTCAACCTCAGGAGATTCCCATGGCCACCGCCAAGAAAGCCGCTGCAAAGTCCACTGCCACGCAGGGCGGCACAAAGATCCCCAGCCCGGCCGACATGCTCAAGGGCATGGCCGAGCGGCTGCAAAACGTCAACCTGACCGGCGCCGGCAGCAAGTTGCTCGACACCGGCCGCAAGGATCTCCAGGCCGTGATGCAGGCCAACGAAAAGTCATACCAGGGCCTGCAAACGGTGGTGCAGCGGCAGACCGAAATGATCAAGAGCGCCATCAGCGAATGGCAGTCGGCAGCGAAGGCGATGCCCGGTAAAGACCCGAAAGAAAATCTTGCCAAGCTCGACGAACTAGGCCGCGCCTCGTTCCAGCGTGCCATCGACGACATCAAGGAGCTGGCCGACCTGGCGGCCAAGTCGCAGAAGGACGCCTTCGAAGTCGTGCGCCAGCGGGTGCAGGACAACGTCGACGAAGTGACCAAGCTGCTGCAGCGCAAGTGATTGGTGCTGCCGGCGCGCTCGACGCGACCGGCATGACCACGGCTTTGTGGCGTCGCGCTAGCCCCGTGCGAGAGAAGCCAGGAGCGCATCCGTAAAATCGGGCAATCCCCCCGCAGATTGCCCACTTTGTCTTTCGCCTCCGAAACCCGTCGCCGTCGCACTTTCGCGATCATCTCCCACCCAGACGCCGGCAAGACCACGCTCACTGAAAAGCTCTTGCTGTTCTCAGGAGCGATTCAGATTGCCGGATCGGTCAAGGCGCGCAAGGCCACGCGGCATGCCACATCCGACTGGATGGAGATCGAAAAGCAGCGCGGCATTTCGGTCGCCTCATCGGTCATGCAGATGCTGTACCGCGACCACGTCATCAACCTGCTCGACACGCCCGGCCACAAGGACTTTTCAGAAGACACCTACCGCGTACTCACCGCGGTCGACTCGGCCCTGATGGTGATCGACGCGGCCAACGGCGTCGAAGCCCAGACGCGCCGCCTGATCGAAGTCTGCCGGCAGCGCGACACGCCCATCATCACGTTCGTCAACAAGATGGACCGCGAAGTGCGCGAGCCGCTGGACATCATGGACGAGATCGAACGCGAGCTCGGCATGCCCTGCGTACCGATGACCTGGCCGGTCGGTCAGGGCAAATCCTTCGGCGGCATCATGAATCTGCGCACGCAGACCATGACGGTGTTCGACTCCGGCAAGGAGCGACTGCCGCAGGAGTTCGAGACGATTCGCCTCGACAACCGCGCCGAGCTCATCAAGCGCTTCGGCAGCGAGTTCGAATCTGCCGAGCAGAGCATGGAACTGGCAACCGGTGCCTCGCCGACGTGGGACCGCGAAGCCTTTCTCGCCGGTAAGCAGACGCCGGTGTTCTTCGGCTCTGGCGTCAACAATTTTGGCGTGATGGAGGTGCTCGATGCACTGGTCGACCTGGCGCCACCACCGCAGTCGCGCACCAGCACCACGATGGTCAATCGCCAGCCGGTGGTGAAAGAGATCCAGCCGGAAGACAAGGACTTTGCCGGCGTCGTGTTCAAGGTGCAGGCCAACATGGATCCATCGCACCGAGACCGCATCGCCTTCGTGCGCATGGCCTCGGGCAAGTACACGCCTGGCATGAAGCTCAAGGTGCAGCGCACGTCGAAGGAACTGCGCCCGACCAGCGTCGTCACTTTCATGAGCCAGCGCCGCGAGGCGGTCGAAGAAGCCTATGCCGGCGACATCGTCGGCTTCACCACGCATGGCGGCGTGCAACTCGGCGACACCATCACCGATGGCGCCAACCTGATGTTCACCGGCCTGCCCTTCTTTGCGCCCGAACTCTTCATGACGGTGATTTTGAAGAATCCGCTGCGTACCAAGCAGCTTCAACAAGGCCTGGCGCAACTCGGAGAAGAAGGTGCGATCCAGGTCTTCCGCCCGGAGATCGGCGGGCCGATGTTGCTCGGCGCTGTCGGCCAGCTGCAGTTCGAAGTGGTGCAGCACCGGTTGAAGGGCGAGTACGACGTCGACGTACGGCTCGAAGGTTGCCAGTACACCGGCGCCCGCTGGATCACTGCCGACACGCCGGCGGAACTTAAAGACTTCGTCAACGCTTACCCGGCACGCATGGCGCTCGACGCGGCCAACACGCTTGCGTACCTGTGCACGTCGCCGTACGACGTGCGGCTCGCGCAGGAGCGTTTTCCGAAGATTCATTTTCATCCGTTGCGCGAGCACGCAGGGCTGGCGCTGCAAAGCGCCGGCTGAGTGCAGCGCGCCATGCTGCCGCTTGCCGATTGGCCCGCCGACGCGCGGCGCCATCTCATCGGTGTCTTCACAGACATCGACGACACGCTGACGACCGAAGGCGCGATCACGGACGACGCGCTGCAGGCGTTGCATGACTTGAAGGCAATTGGCATGAACGTCGTCGCCATCACCGGACGGCCGGTCGGCTGGAGCGCGCCCTTCGCAGCTGCATGGCCGGTCGATGCGATCGTTGCCGAGAACGGTGCGGTGGCGCTGATTGCCGACCACGCGGGCGTGTTAATCAAGCGCTACCAGCAAGACGCCACTACGCGCGCCGTCAACTTCACGTGCATGCAAGGCGTGCTGGCGCGCATCGAGCACGAAATCCCCGGCGCGCAGCGCGCCACCGACTCACCGGGGCGTGAGACCGACATCGCCATCGACCACAGCGAGCTTGCGCAGTTGGACGAGGTGCAAATTGCCGCCGTGGTCGCGCTGATGCGCAGCGAAGGCCTGCACGCGACGGTCAGCAGCATCCACATCAACGGCTGGTACGGCAACCACAACAAGCTGGTCGGCGCGCGCTGGATCGTGCGCGAACTGTGGGGCCGCGCGCTGGACCCGGAGATCAACCGCTGGGCCTACGTCGGCGATTCGACCAACGACCAACTGATGTTTGAAGCCTTTGCGCACAGCATCGGCGTGGCGAATGTGCAGCGCTTCGTGCCCAAGCTGACGCACCTGCCGCGCTACATCACGCAGGGGGAGCGTGGTGCGGGGTTTGCCGAAGTGGCGCGGGCGGTACTGGAAAGTCGCGTCGTGCGCTGAGGTTCGGACTTGGCCACACGGCGAGCCGAGTCAATCGAGCAAGCCGGGACTTGTTGAGCGCACCGCGGCTTTGGCGTTCACGCACCGTCGCCCTGCAGGATCGCGGTGAGCGCCAGATTGACGTAGTAGTTGCTGCGACCGACCTTCTGCTTGCGTACGAACCCGCCCTCGGCCAGGGCGTCCAGGTACTTGGTCGCGGTCAGGCGTGACAGCTGCAAGTCCCGCTGGATGAATTCGATCTTGGTATACGGATGCATGAACAGGTTGTTGATCAAATCCTGGCTGTAGAACTTGTAGCCCGCGCGGATGCGTTGCTTGTAGTCGGCCAGTGCGGCCTTGATCGCGTTGATGGTCCCAATGGTTTGCGCCGCCGTCTGTTGCACCGCCTCCAGCAGGTACAGCACCCATTCTTCCCATCGGTTTTCGGTGCGCACCGTTTGCAACAAGCGGTAGTAATCGGCCTTGTTGCGCATGATGTAGCTGCTCAGGTAGAGCACCGGGCTATCGAGCAGCCCCTCCTTGACCAGGTAGAGCACGTTGACGATGCGCCCGGTGCGGCCGTTGCCGTCGTAGAACGGGTGAATGCTCTCGAACTGATGATGGATCAGCGCCATCTTGATCAGGGGATCGACAGCAAACAAGTCGGGCTCGTTGATGAAGCGCTCCAACCCACGCATCAGCGCGACGATCTCGGCCGGGTCTTGCGGCGGCGTGTAGACGGTGCGGCCGGCGCCATCTTTCAGAGCCGTGCCCGGCAGCTTGCGAAAACCGGCGTTGTTGCGCTCCAGTTCCGATTGGATCTCGACGATCTGATTGGAGGTGATCAACCCGCTGCTGCGCACCAGATCGAAGCCGATCCGTAGCGCCTGGCGATAGCGCAGCACTTCCTTGGCGGCCGGGTTGGCAAAGGCCTCGGGCAGCACATCGTCCTTGAACAGTTCATCGTGCGTCGTGATGATGTTCTCGATCTCGGAGCTGGCTTTGGCTTCCTGGAGGCCCAGCGTGTTGATCAGAATGTCTTGATTCGGGATCGCCGCCGCGATGCCTTTGAGTTCGGCAAGTTGGCGGCTCGCGCTGGCGAGCTTTTTCAGGATTGCCGGCGTGTCAAAACGCCCGGCATCGAGCTGCTCAAGGGGCGGGAGGCTGTGCATCAGACTGGATTAAAGTTTTCTTGCATGTTATCTCCAACATGCATAGAAAACTTGAATTTCTATACACGTTGGCGCCGACGTGTTTAAAGAACGGCTAAAGTTATGCACGTAACGCCCCCCCCTACTGCCCCTTCGCCAGCCCCAGTTTCTCGATCAAGACCTTCTCCCGCGCCATCGTGTCCTGCGCAAATTGGGTGTACCGGGCCGAGGACATGAGGGAGACTCCTTGACTGGGCCCAAATTGGACCGAGCCAGCTTCCGGCCAGCAATCGGGAAGTCCCGCCCGCGACGTGCGCACCCTGATGCGCAGCGGCAGGTACGCCGCCGGCGCAAACCCCTCCAGCGCAGCGCCACCCAACGCGCCTATGCCCGCGCCAGCACAGGCCCCAACGCCACGCCGGTGTGCGTGCCCAAACGCACCACTTCTTCCGGCGGCGCCGCCGCCACGACGCGCCCACCGGCGTTACCACCTTCAGGCCCAAGGTCGATGACCCAGTCGGCCTCGGCGACGACATCCAGATCGTGCTCGATCACCACCACGCTATGCCCGCCGTTCACCAGCCGGTGCAGCACATGGATCAGCTTCTCGACATCGGCCATGTGCAGCCCGACGGTCGGCTCGTCCAGCACGTACAACGTGTGCGGCGCCTTCTGACCGCGCCGTGTGATGTCGTCGCGCACCTTGCTCAGTTCGGTCACCAGCTTGATGCGCTGCGCCTCGCCGCCGCTCAGCGTCGGAGACGGCTGGCCCAACGTCAGGTAGCCGAGCCCCACGTCTTTCAGCAACTGCATTGGATGGCTGATGTTCGGCATGGCCGCGAAGAATTCGACGGCATCGTCTACCTCCATCTGCAGCACTTCGCCGATGCTCTTGCCGCGCCAGCTCACCGCCAGCGTCTCGGGATTGAAGCGCGCGCCGTGACACACCTCGCACGGCACCTTCACGTCGGGCAAAAAGCTCATCTCGATAGTGCGCACACCGGCACCGTCGCATCCAGCGCAGCGGCCTTCTCCGGTGTTGAAGCTGAAGCGCGCCGGACCGTAGCCGCGGGCCTTGGCTTCCAGCGTGTCGGCGAACAGCTTCCGGATGGTGTCCCAGAAACCGATGTAGGTGGCAGGGCAGCTGCGCGGCGTCTTGCCGATCGGCGTCTGGTCGACTTCCAGCACGCGGTCGATGGTTTCGTAGCCCTCGACCGCGCTGCAGCCGGCCCACCTGGCGCGCTTGCCTGCGGCATCGTTATCGCGGCCGGCCTTGGTCATTCGCTGCACCACGATCGCATACACGTTGGCCAGCAGCACGTCGCGCGCCAGCGTCGACTTGCCCGAGCCGCTGACGCCGGTGACCGCCACCAATCGATGCAACGGCAACGACGCCGTCACCTCCTGCAGGTTGTGCAGATTGGCACCGCGCACCGTCAACCAGCCGGGGGCACCCACTTCGGGCGCCGGCACCGGGCGGCGCTCCTGCAGCGGATGCTTGATGGCATCGCGCAGATAGCGGCCAGTCTGCGAATCGGCCGCTGCCTCGATGTCGGCGACCGAGCCCTCGGCCACGAGTCGCCCGCCGCGCTTGCCCGCGCTCGGGCCGATGTCGATGATGTGGTCGGCGCGCCGGATCGTGTCTTCGTCGTGCTCGACCACCACCAGCGTGTTGCCTTTTTCGCCGAGCTTGTGCAGCGCGTCGAGAAGGATCTGGTTGTCGCGTGCATGCAGTCCGATGGTCGGCTCGTCGAGCACATAGCAAACGCCCTGCAGGTTGCTGCCGAGCTGCGCCGCCAGGCGAATGCGCTGGGCCTCGCCGCCGCTCAATGTGGGCGCGCCACGGTCGAGCGTGAGGTAGCCGAGTCCGACTTCCTTGAGGAATTCGAGGCGGCTCTTGATTTCCGGTACCAGGTCACGCGCGATCTCCGCTTCGCGCCCGACCAGCTGCAGTGTTTCGAACCACTCGCGCACTTCGATCACGCTCATGCGCGCGAGTTGCGTGATGCCGATGCCGCCCAGGCCGAACGGGTTCACGGCGCCTGTGGCCGGTGCGTCGGGCGCGGCTCCGAACAGTACGGCACGCGCGATCGCATTCAGCCGCGTGCCTTCGCAGGTCGGGCAGGCCACGTCACCGACGTCTTCGGCCTCCGGCTCCGCAAAGGTTTGCTCGCGGCCCTTCTGGTCGGCGCCGAGCACCGAGTCGTCGAACACCTTGCGTTGGTCCTTGTTCAGCTTGACGCCGGTGCCGACGCAATCGGGACACCAGCCGTGCTTGCTGTTGTACGAGAAGAGCCGCGGGTCGAGTTCGGTGTAGCTGGTGCTGCAGATCGGGCAGGCCCGCAACGTAGAGAACACATGCACGTGGCCGATGCCATGGGTCGGCGCGTTGGCCATCATCGCGGCGCGCAGGCCGGTGAGTTCGCTCAACACATGAACGACGCCCTTGCCATGTTCCAGCGCGCGGCGCAGCGCGTCGCGCAACTCGGCTTCGTTCTCCGGCAGCACATCGAGACTCGCCACCGGCAGTTCGATGCTGTGCTCCTTGAAACGGTCGATGCGAGGAAAACCGGTCGTCGGCAAGAAACCGCCGTCGACACGCAAATGCGTGAAGCCACGCGGACGGGCCCAATCGGCGAGTTCGGTGTACACGCCCTTGCGATTGCTCACCAACGGCGCCAGCAAACCGATGTGCTGCCCACGGAAATTCTTCAGCAACTGCGCCGCGATGCTGTCGGGCGTTTGCGGCTGCACGGCTGCACCGTCGTTGACGCAATGCTGGATGCCGAGCTTGACGTACAGCAGCCGCAAAAAGTGCCACACCTCGGTGGTGGTGCCGACCGTGCTCTTGCGGCCGCCACGCGACAGGCGCTGCTCGATCGCCACCGTGGGTGGAATGCCATACACCGCGTCGACCTCGGGCCGACCCGCCGGCTGCACGATGCTGCGCGCATACGCGTTCAGCGATTCGAGGTAACGGCGCTGCCCTTCGTTGAAGAGGATGTCGAACGCGAGCGTTGACTTGCCAGAGCCGCTGACGCCGGTGACCACGCTGAACTTGCCGCGCGGAATGTCGACGGAAAGGTTCTTCAGGTTGTGCTCGCGCGCGTTCACGATCTGGATCGCGTTGCTGCCCGGCGCCTTGGTTTTCGTCTTGCCCGAATAGCGGCGCGCATTGCGCTCGGCCACCTTGTAGGCGTCGGGGCCGATCGCCAGTTCATAGTCGGCCAATGCTGCGCCGGTGAGCGATGCGCGGTCTTCGCGCAAGGCCTCGGGCGTGCCGGTCGCCACCACTTGGCCACCACCCTCGCCGCCTTCGGGGCCGAGGTCGATCAGCCAGTCGCTGGCGCGGATCACGTCCAGGTTGTGCTCGATCACGACCAGCGAATGACCGGCGTCAAGCAGTTTGCGCAGGGCCCGCATCAGCCGCGCGATGTCGTCGAAATGCAGGCCGGTGGTCGGCTCGTCGAACAGGAACAGCGTGCCCTTGCGCGCCACCGCCTGCTTGCTCGATGTCGCGCTCTTGGCAGCTTCGGCCAGGAAGCCGGCGAGCTTGAGCCGCTGGGCTTCGCCGCCCGACAAGGTCGGCACCGGCTGGCCGAGCTTCACGTAGTCGAGCCCCACGTCGATGATGGGTTGCAGCACGCGAAGCACTTCGCGGTCGGCCGCGAATACCGATGCGGCTTCGGCGACGGTCAGGTCGAGCACGTCGGCGACGTTGTAGTTCTTGCCGCCACGCTCGACCGTCACTTCGAGAATCTCGGGCCGGTAGCGTTTGCCGTCGCAATCGGGGCAACGCAAGTACACGTCCGACAGGAACTGCATCTCGACGTGCTCGAACCCCGAGCCGCCGCAAGTCGGGCAGCGCCCATCGCCTGAGTTGGAGCTGAACTTGCTGGCCGTGTAGCCACGCTGGCGCGACAACGCCGCCGTCGCGAAGATCTCGCGGATGGCATCCCACGCGCCGACATAGCTCGCAGGGTTGGAGCGCGCGGTCTTGCCGATGGGCGATTGATCGACGAAGACCACATCGCTCAGGTAGTCCGCGCCGAGCATCCGATCGAACGCTCCGGGCGTTTCGGTGGTCTTGCCGAAGTACCGCATCAACGCGGGCGCGAGCACGTCCTGCACCAGCGTCGACTTGCCCGAACCGCTGACGCCGGTGATGCACACCAGCCGCTGCAACGGCAGCTCGACCGTGATGTTCTGCAGGTTGTGCTCGCGCACACCTTCGAGGATGAGCCGGTGCGTGTTCTCGCTCACCAGGCGCTTGAAGCCCATGCCGATCTTCTTGCGACCGCCGAGGTAGTTGCCGGTGAGCGTGTCGGCATCGCGCAGCTGGTCGGTCGTACCGTCGAACACGATCTGGCCGCCGCGAATACCGGGGCCCGGCCCCATGTCGATCACCCGATCGGCCGCCAGCATCACGGCCGGGTCGTGCTCGACCACCACCAGCGTGTTGCCCGCGTCGCGCAGCCGCAGCATGGCCTCGGTGATGCGGTTCATGTCGCGCGGATGCAGCCCGATGCTGGGTTCGTCGAGCACGAACAAGGTGTTGACCAGCGAGGTGCCGAGTGCCGTCGTCAGGTTGATGCGCTGCACCTCGCCACCGCTCAGCGTGCGGCTTTGCCGATCGAGCGTGAGGTAACCGATGCCGACGTCGTGCAGGTAGCGCAGGCGGGTGGTGATTTCTTCGAAGAGCAGCTTCAATGCCTGGGCGTCCCCTTGACTTGCTCCTTCCTCCTTTGGGGGAAGGTTGGGATGGGGGCGCTCAGCCGAGGGCTGCTGCCCATCGAAGAACCGCCGCAGCCGCTCGATCGACAGCATCATCAGATCGTGCAGGCACAGCCCCGGCAGCGACTCGAGCTGCGCGCGCGACCACTTCACGCCCATCGGCATGAAGCGCTTTTCGGGCGGCAACACGGCGTCGGCATCGGCCTTGCTACCGATGCGCCACAACAGGCTGTCGAGCTTCAGCCGGGCGCCGGCGCACGTCGGGCACTGCGTGTAGCTGCGGTACTTCGACAACAAGACGCGGATGTGCATCTTGTAGGCCTTGCTTTCCAGATAGGCGAAGAAACGTTTGACGCCGAACCACTGCTGGTTCCACTTGCCCTTCCAGTTGGGCGAGCCTTCGATGACCCATTGCTTCTGCTCGTCGGTCAGTTTGTTCCACGGCGTGTCGCGCGGAATGCCGGCGGCTTCGGCGTGGCGCATCAGATCGTCCTGCGCCTCTTTCCACGCGGGCGTCTGGATGGTCTTGATGGCACCCGCACGCAGCGTCAGCCGGTCGTTCGGAATGACCAGCCCGAGGTCGACGCCGATCACCCGGCCGAACCCGCGGCAGGTTTCACAGGCGCCCACAGCCGAGTTGAACGAGAACATCGACGGGATCGGGTCGGTGTAACGAATGTCGCTCTCGGGGCAATGCAGGCCGGTGGAGAACTTCCAGATCTCTTGCGCCGGCTCGGGAACGACAGCGCCTTCGACGACGCCATCTGCCGCGAGGACGGGCGCGGGCAGCGATGCATAAACCGTCAGCCGTCCCGCGCCGCGTTTGAGCGCAGTCTCGATGGCTTCCAGCACGCGCGCCCGTTCGGCACCGGCGATGCGAAAGCGGTCGGCCACCACGTCGAGCACCTTGCGCGGGCCGGTCGGCGTTGCCACTTCGCGCTCGGCCTGCACGCGGGTGAACCCGCTGGCCGACAGCCATTGCGTCACTTCTTCGGTACTGGTCGCCGCCGGCAGTTCGACCGGAAACGTCAGCACCACGCGCGGGTCGCCAGCAGCGGCCGCGCGCACGGCCAACGCGGTGTAGATCGAGTCGGGCGAATCGTGCCGCACCGGCAACGAAGTTTCGCGGTCGAACAACTGCGACGCGCGCGCGTAGAGCAGCTTCAGGTGATCGTTCAGCTCGGTCATGGTGCCGACCGTCGAGCGCGACGACCGCACCGGGTTGGTCTGGTCGATGGCAATGGCGGGCGGCACGCCCTCCACCTTGTCGACCGCCGGCTTGTCCATGCGGTCGAGGAACTGGCGCGCATAGGCAGAGAAGGTCTCGACGTAGCGGCGCTGCCCTTCTGCATAGAGCGTGTCGAACACCAGGCTCGACTTGCCCGAACCGCTGGGGCCGGTGACCACCGTCATCTCACCCGTGTGGATGTCGATGTCGATGTTCTGGAGATTGTGCTGGCGTGCGCCGCGGATGCGAATGGAGCCCTGTGTCATTGCTTGCCTGGAGGTGGGGCAAACATTATGGGCAGCGTGCCGTGGCAGCGCCGTGGCAGGGTCTTGCGCAGGCTGCTGTCAGCCCCGACGCCATAAAAAAAGCCCCGCGGCCTTTCGGTCGCGGGGCTCTCGCGCATTCAGCGTGAATCAGTCGTTCGCGTAGATGTCCACGTCCTTGGTTTCGCGGACGAATATGACGCCGATCACCAAGGTGATCAAAGCGATCACGATCGGATACCAAAGCCCGTTGTACATATTTCCCGTCTGCGCCACGATCGCCAGCGCCGTGGCCGGCAGCAGGCCGCCGAACCAGCCGTTGCCGATGTGGTACGGCAGGCTCATCGAGGTGTAGCGGATGCGGGTCGGGAACATCTCCACCAGCATGGCAGCGATCGGGCCGTAAACCATCGTCACGTAGATCACCAGGATGGTGAGCAGCAGCACGATCATCGGCTTGTTCATCTTCTCGGGGTCGGCCTTGGTCGGGTAGCCATGCTCCTTCAATGCAGCGCCGATGGCGGCCTTGAAGTCGGCGTCCTTCTTCTTGGCTTCGTCGGCCGGCAGGCCCTTGCTGGCGTAAGACTCGATGACCTTGTCGCCGATCGAGATCTTGGCCGTGCCGGTGCCGTCAGCCGTGTCGTAGCTCACAGAACGCGTGGCCAGCACCTGCTTGGCGATGTCGCACGAACTGGTGAACTTGGCCGTACCGGTCGGGTTGAACTGGAACGAGCATTCGCTCGGGTCCGCGGTCACGACGACCTTCGATGCGGCTTGCGCTTTCGCCAGATCCGGATTGGCCGCTTCGGTCAGCATGCGGAAGATCGGGAAGTACGTCACCGCGGCGATCAGCAGGCCGGCCATGATGATGGGCTTGCGGCCGATCCGGTCGGACAGCGAACCGAAGATCAGGAAGAAAGGCGTGCCGATCAAGAGGGACAGTGCCACCAGCACGTTGGTCGTCGCACCGTCGACCTGCAGCGAGCCGGTCAAGAAGAACTGCGTGTAGAACTGGCCGGTGTACCAGACGACCGCCTGGCCCATGGTCAGACCGACGAGCGCGAGGATGACGATCTTCAGGTTCTTCCATTCGCCGAACGATTCCGACAGCGGCGCCTTCGAGGTCTTGCCCTCGGCCTTCATTTTCTGGAACGCCGGCGATTCGGAAAGCGACAGGCGAATCCACACCGATACGGCGAGCAGCAGCACCGACACCAGGAACGGGATGCGCCAGCCCCAGGCAGCGAACTCAGGCTCGCCGAGCACAGTGCGCACGCCCAGGATCACCAGCAGCGAAAGGAAGAGTCCCAGCGTCGCAGTGGTTTGAATCCACGATGTGTAGGCCCCACGCTTGCCGTGCGGCGCGTGCTCGGCAACATACGTTGCAGCACCGCCGTACTCGCCACCGAGCGCCAGGCCCTGCAGCATGCGAAGCGCGATCAGGATGACCGGCGCGGCAACGCCGATGGTGCCGTAGCTGGGCAGCAGGCCGACGATGAAAGTCGACAGGCCCATGATCAAAATCGTGATCAGGAAGGTGTACTTGCGGCCGATCATGTCGCCCAGCCGGCCGAACACGATGGCGCCGAACGGACGCACCAGGAAACCGGCTGCAAAGGCGAGCAGCGAGAAGATGACTTGCGAGTTGGGGTCGAGGTTCGAGAAGAACTGGCGACCGATGATGGCCGCCAATGTTCCGTACAGATAAAAGTCGTACCACTCGAACACCGTGCCAAGGGACGAGGCGAAGATCACCTTGCGTTCCTCGGGAGTCATGGGCCGGGGGGCCGGATGCGGAACCCCCTTCGAATCCAGTGTGGCTGCCATTGCGTCGTCTCCTGTTTGAAATTCGGATGCGGCCTCCTCACGAGACCGCACCGCATTCTTGAAGCGACGACTGACCCGAGACTTTCACCAAACTGAACCGACGCTGACAGTTCGAGGGGAAACCCGTGGGGTCGGTTTCAGGATGCAAGAAAACACGCCTCTGCGGCGCCCTTCACGCTTTTATTTCGCGCGGACGATCCCGGGCCGGTCAGCCGCATCGCGCCATGCCGCGCTGTCGAACCAGGGGTCGCCCTCGACCATCGCGCGCAGCATCGGCAAGCTGTCGAAGCCCCACACCGCCTGCCCCTCGACCGAATACGCGGGCACGCCGAACACACCGGCAGTCGCCGCCTCTTCGGTATTGGCACGCAACTGAACCTTGGCCTCCTCGCCTCTGCTGTCTCGCACCAGCGTCAGCCGCGATGCCAATGAAGCCAGGCGTACCGGGTCCGCCGCATCGCCACCACCGCGCCACACGTCATGAAAGATCGTCTCTGCCACATAGCGACTGATCTCGCCTGTGTGCGTCGTTGCCAGCGCGAGCCGCAGGTGCGGCAGCGGGTTGTACGGATGGCTGGCCGGCATGTCGATGGGAATGCCGTTCGCGCGGCCGAGCCACAGTGCCTGCCGGTAGACCCAGGCGCGCTTGGACGGCACGTCGGCAGGCGCCACGTGACCGTGGTGCATGAACAGCGCGCCGAGCAGCAGCGGCTTGTAGCTGACGCTGTAGCTGAGCCCTTCGAGCGCGTCGGGCAGTCGCTCGAACGCCAGATAGGCATAGGGCGAAATAAAGTCGAGATAGAAAGTGATGTGCTTCATGTCGATGTCTTGTCCTTCTCGTTCTCTTTTGCTTTCACTTCTGCTTCTGCTTGCGTCCGCGTTCCCGAGGAGCGTCGATCGATGAGTCCCCACACGGCGCACTTCTCGACGTCGCTCATGTGCCGCCACCCAGCGATCTCTGGAATGGTCCGAAAGCATCCTTCGCAGAGTGCCGTCTCGGTCACCATGCGACAGACCGAAACGCAGGGCGAAGGCACGACCGGCTCAGGCAGCACTTCGCGTACTTTCATTGCGCAGGCGCCGCCACATCCACCGCCGTCACCTGCACCGTGACGTCGGCCACTGGTGCACCGGTGAAGCGCTCGATGTCTTTCGGTGCCAGTCGCACCACCGAATGCGGATGACCCGCGGCCGCCCACACTTCGTCGAAGCGAAACAACTCGCGATCGATCAACGTCACGGACGGCGTGGCATGCGCGAAAGGCGACACGCCGCCGATGGAGAAGCCGGTCTTCGCCTTCACGAAATCGGCATCGGCACGCCCGGTCTTGCCGACGATGGCGTCGACCTTTTTCTCGTCCACCCGGCGATCGCCCGAGGTAATGATCAGCACCGCTGCATCGTCGCTTTTGCGCCGGAAGATGATGCTCTTCGCGATCTGCCCGACCGCGATGCCGAGTGCGTCGGCCGCTTGTTGCGCGGTGCGTGCAGCGTCGTCGAGCATCTGTGGCGCGTGCGCGTGACCGGCGTGCTGCAGCACCCGCGCGACGCGCTGTACCGACTCGGGCAGCGCGTGCAGTTCAGAGCCGCACATCAGGCTTCCCGCTTTGTACGGATCGCCTTGGACGCCCGCGAATTCGGCTCTCGCCCCAGCGCCTGGCTGATGTACACGCCGGCATCGATGAGCTTGTCCAGATCGATGCCGGTATCGATGCCCATGCCCTGCAGCATGTAGACCACGTCTTCGGTCGCGACATTGCCGGTGGCGCCCTTGGCATACGGGCAACCGCCGAGTCCGGCCGACGAAGTGTCGAACTGCCACACGCCCATCTCCAGACTGGCCAGCGTGTTGCCGAGTGCCTGCCCATAGGTGTCGTGAAAGTGCCCGGAGATGTCGTCGATGCCGTAGTGCTGCAGCGTCGCCTCGATGGCGCGCTGCACCTTCACCGGCGTGCCCACGCCGATGGTGTCGGCCACGCCGAGGTGCTGCACGCCGATGCCACGCATCAGCCCGGCCAGGCGACCCACCGCCTCGGGAGCGACATCGCCTTCATAAGGGCAGCCGACGGTGCACGACATCGCACCGCGTACATAGATGCCGTGCTCGCGCGCAGCCGCCACCACCGGCGCAAAGCGCTCGATGCTTTCGGCAATCGAGCAGTTGATGTTCTTCTGGCTGAAGGCTTCGCTGGCCGCGCCGAACACCACGATCTCGTCGGGCCACTCGTTGCGGGGGGCTGCGATGGCGGCCTCGAAGCCTTTCATGTTGGGCGTCAACACCGAGTAACGCACGCCGGCCTTGCGCTGGATGCCGTGCATCACCTCCGCGTTGTCGGCCATCTGCGGTACCCACTTCGGGCTGACGAAACTGGTGACCTCGATCTCGCGCACGCCGGCGTCTTGCAGGCGATGAACAAGGCCGATCTTGACCTCGGCCGACACCGGGTTTTTTTCGTTCTGCAAGCCGTCGCGCGGGCCGACATCGACGATTTTCACTTTGGGGGGAAGCTTCATGGGATCTCCTGGAAAAGTCAGTATCCGCGTTCGAGGTCGACCACGCCCGCCATCCCGTCAAAGCCCGCACCCCCTTCGACGGCACGGATTTTCGAGACGATCTGCGCGATAGATTCTTCGCGCAACGTGCGCGCCGACGCATGGGGCGTCACGGTGATCTTCGGATGCCGCCAGAACGGATGGTCGGCCGGCAGCGGTTCGGTCTCGAACACGTCGAGCGTCGCGCCGTCGAGCTGCCCGGCGTCCAGCAGCGGGATCAGGTCGGCCTCGACCAGATGCGCGCCGCGTGCAACGTTGATGACGTAGCCGCCCGGCGCGCCGCCGTTCAGCTTGGTCAACGTCTCGCGCCGCAGGATGCCGCGGGTGTCGGGCGTGACCGGAAGCAGGCACACCAGCACCCGGCTCTCCGCCAGAAACGCATCCAGACTTTGGTGCCCGGCGAAGCTGCGAATACCGGCGATGTCCTTGGGCGAGCGGCTCCAGCCGTTGACCGGAAAGTCGAATTGCGCCACGGCCTTGGCGACCCGCTCACCCAGCACGCCGAGCCCCATGACGCCGACCGGAAATTGCGAGCGCAGACGCGGCGCCCGATAGCCCCAGCTGCCTTGTCGTGCATCGACCTCGTAGGCATCGAACTCGCGAAAGTGACGAATCAGCGCGTGGCAGACGTACTCGGCCATCTGCACCGCCATGCCCGCATCTTCGACCCGCACGATGCGCGTGTGCAGCGGCATCCTGAGCTTGAGCAGTGCATCGACGCCGGCCCCGATGTTGAAGAGGCCTCGCAAGCCGGGCTGCTCGTCGAGCATGCGCTGCGGCGGTGACCAGACCACGGCATGGTCCGCCGGCGGCGCACCGGGTTGCCAGACGGAAACGTGAGCCTCTGGAAATTCGTGTTGCAGGCCCGAGACCCATGCGTCGGGTTTGAGATCGGTGAGGCAGACGGTGATGTGCATGATCAGGAAGCCACTGCGGCGACGATGCGCAGCAACTCCGACCCTTCGGTCACCTGATCACCCGGCGCATACAGGAGCTCTTCGACCGTGCCATCGGCCGGTGCCGCGATGGTGTGTTCCATCTTCATCGCCTCCATCACGGCGAGCGGCTGGCCCTTGGTGACCCTGTCGCCCGCTTTCACGGAAAACGACACCACCTTGCCCGGCATCGGCGCGGTCAGCCGGCCGCCTTCGGCCTGCGTTTCGCCAGCATGCGCCAATCGGTCGACGCTGGTGATCTTGCTGGCGCCCTGCTGCGCGAACACGTGCGCCGTGCCTTGACTCTCGTACACATTCAGCGTGTGCCGTCCGCCGTTGAATTCGACTTCGAACTCGCCGGTTGGAAACTGGCCGATGACCAGCGCGCCTTCGACGTCGCCGACTTTCAGCCAGAGGCTGCCATCCCGCTTGTAGGTCACTAAGGCCGACGTGTCTTCACCCCGAAACTCGAAATCGAAGTGACGCGTGTATTCGCCCAGCGCGCGCCAGCCATCGCGGCGCGCAAACGGGTCGGGCATCTTCGACGGCCATTCGCCGATCAACGTGCGCGTGATCGCCGCAGCGGCGGCCAAGGGCAGGCCAAGCGGTTCACGGTCGAACAGCACGGCGCGTTCTCGCTCGATCAATGCGGTATCGAGCTTGGCGTTGGCGAACGAATCGGTCGCCAGCACACCGCGCAGGAACTGCACGTTGGTCGCCACGCCGACGATGTGCACCTGCGCCAGCGCTGCATCGAGACGCGCCAGTGCTTCGGCACGGTCCGCGCCATGCACGATGAGCTTGGCGATCATCGAGTCGTAGAACGGCGAGATCTCGCCGCCTTCGCGCACGCCGTCGTCGATGCGGACCGCGACACTGGGGTCGCTCAAGTTCGTGCGCTCAAACGCAGTCGCTGGCGGCTTGCGATAGACCAGCAGCTTGCCGGTCGCGGGCAAGAAGTTGTTGTCCGGGTTCTCGGCGCAGATGCGCGCTTCGATCGCATGGCCATGAATCTTGAGTTCGCTCTGCTTTAACGGCAACGGCTCGCCCGACGCCACGCGCAGTTGCCACTCGACCAAATCGAGGCCGGTGATGGCTTCGGTCACGGGATGCTCGACTTGCAGCCGCGTATTCATCTCCATGAAGAAGAAGTTCATTTCGCCCGCGGACGTGCCGTCCGCTGCCTGTTCACCGCGTTGCTCGACGATGAACTCGACCGTCCCCGCGCCGACGTAGTTCACCGCCCTGGCAGCCGACACGGCGGCCGCGCCCATCGCTTTGCGCATCGCTTCGGTCAGGCCGGGCGCGGGCGCTTCTTCCAGCACCTTTTGGTGGCGCCGCTGCACAGAGCAGTCGCGCTCGAACAGGTAGACGCAATCGCCGTGCGTGTCCCCGAACACCTGGATCTCGATGTGGCGCGGGCGCTGCACGTATTTTTCGATCAGCACGGCGTCGTTTCCGAAGCTGTTGATGGCTTCGCGCTGGCACGACGCCAGCGCAGCCGCGAAGTCTTCGCCCTTGTCGACCACGCGCATCCCCTTGCCGCCCCCGCCCGCGCTGGCCTTGATCAGCACCGGGTAGCCGATGCGATCGGCTTCGCGCTGCAACAGCGTCGGGCTCTGGTCGTGGCCGTGGTAGCCGGGCACCAGCGGCACGCCGGCCTTCTCCATGAGCTGCTTGGATTCGGCCTTGAGCCCCATCGCCCTGATGGCCGAAGGCGATGGGCCGATGAAGACAACGCCGGCCTCCGCGCACGCCGTGGCGAACGCATCGTTCTCGCTCAGAAACCCATAGCCGGGATGGATCGCTTCGGCACCCGTGGCCTTGGCCGCTTCGAGGATCTTTTCCCAGCGCAAGTAGCTGTCTTTTGGCGCGCTGCCGCCGATATGAACCGCCTCGTCGCAGGCCCGTACATGGTTGGCGTGCGCGTCGGCATCGGAGTACACGGCGACGGTGCGGATCGCCATCCGGCGCGCGGTGGCGGCGACGCGGCACGCGATCTCGCCTCTGTTGGCGATCAGGATCTTTTTAAACATGGGGGCTGTCTTCCGAAGGTTTCTTCTTGAACTGAAAAGCGGAAGTCACGCCCGGATCGGGCCGACCGCTGAAGATGCGCGCGACGCGATTGAAGAGCGAACGCAAGAAGCGCCAGCTCTTGCGAATGAGCCACACGCTCCCGATCAGCACGATGACGAACACCACGCCGAACACCAGCGGATGCGCGACGGCGAGCCAGAGACCGGTCGGCACCGCAGCGTCTTCGACGAGCGACGCACCGACATTGCTGAAGGGTTCGGGCGAGGTGTTGATGGCGGCGCGCGTCGTCGCCTTGGCGGTGTGCGCTGTGGCAGCCAAACCGCCGCCCACGAGCGCTGCGACCAGCGCCATGGCGGTGTGGTCGGCGCCAAAAACGCCGGCGGCCAATGCAGCGCCAGCCGGCACGCGGATGACCGTGTGAACCATGTCCCAGAGCGAATCGAGTCCCGGAATCTTGTCGGCAAAAAATTCCACGAACACCATGAAGCCGCTTGCGGCAAGCACCACCGGATTCGCCAGCAATTGCAGTCCGCCGGGCAACGGCATCCAGCCGAAGTAGCCGGCGAGGCCGACCAGCAGGATCACGAGATAGAGCCGTATGCCGCTGGCCCAACCGATAGCGCCCGCGAGTGCAAGCAGCTGAGGCATGTCGAGTGCGTTCATTCGGCTCGCTTCAAGTTGTGGTGTTCACGACGCAGGCAGCCAACTCGGCTTGCGCTTTTGCAGAAAAGCTTGCACGCCCTCGCGCCCCTCTTCGCTGGCGCGGATGTCGGCGATGCCCTCGACGGTGCGGGCGATCAGCGCAGCGTCGATGTCGCGACCCGCCACATCGGCGATCAGTTGCTTGCCGGCGCGCACGGCGGCCGGGCTGGCGCCGACCAAGGCCTTGAGCAACTCGTCGACCTTGGCATCGAGCGCGTCGGCCGCCACCACCTCGTGCACGAAGCCGATGCGATGCGCCTCGGCAGCGCTGAAACGCTCGGCCGTCAGGAAGTAACGCTGCGCCGCGCGCGTGCCCATCGCGCGAATCACGTACGGGCTGATGGTCGCGGGGATCAGGCCGATCTTGACTTCGCTCAGGCAATACCAGGCGGTGTCGACACTCACCGCCATGTCGCAGGCCGCGACCAGTCCCATGCCGCCCGCATACACATCGCCCTGCACCCGCGCGATGGTCGGCTTGGGGCACTCCGCTATCACGCGCAACATCTCAGCCAACTTGCCGGCATCGGCGACGTTTTCATCGCGCGAGTAGTCGGCCATGCGGCGCATCCAGTTGAGGTTGGCGCCGGCGCAGAAAGCGGGTCCGTTGGCACCGAGCACGACGGCCTTGATATCCGCCATCGCACCGGCTTCGGCGAAGGCTTGCGTCAGCTCGGCGATCACGATGTCGTCGAAGGCGTTGCGCGTGTCTGGCTGGTCGAGCCAGATGCGGGCGATGGGGCCGTCTGTCGTGAGGGTCAGTTTGGTGAAGGTCATGTCTGGAAATTCAAGGACGTGTGCGATGAAACGCAGGTAGTCGTCTCACATCCGGAAGATGCCGAACTTCGGTTCCGGTATCGGTGCATTGCGTGACGCCGCAAGTCCCAATGCGAGCACACGCCGCGTATCCGCCGGATCGATGATCCCGTCGTCCCAGATACGCGCGGTCGCGTAGTAAGGATGGCCCTGCACTTCGTACTGCTGGCGGATCGGCGCCTTGAACGCCTCTTCTTCTTCCTTGCTCCACGCGCCGCCCTTCAGTTCGATGCCGTCGCGCTTGACGGTCGCCAGCACGCTCGCGGCTTGCTCGCCGCCCATCACGCTGATGCGCGCGTTCGGCCAAATCCACAGGAAGCGTGGCGAGTAAGCGCGGCCGCACATGCCGTAGTTGCCGGCGCCGAAACTGCCTCCGATGATGATGGTGAACTTGGGCACATTGGCGGTCGCCACCGCCGTCACCATCTTGGCGCCGTGGCGCGCGATGCCTTCGTTCTCGTACTTGCGGCCGACCATGAAGCCGGTGATGTTCTGCAGGAAGACGATCGGCGTCTTGCGGTGGCAGCACAGCTCGATGAAGTGCGCACCCTTCTGCGCCGACTCGCTGAACAGGATGCCGTTGTTGGCGATGATGCCGACGGGCATCCCTTCGATCTCGGCGAAGCCGCAGACCAGCGTCGCGCCGAAGCGCTGTTTGAACTCGTGGAACTCGCTGCCGTCGACCACGCGCGCGATGATCTCTCGCACGTCGAAAGGCTTGCGCGTGTCGGTCGGGATGACACCGTAGAGCTCTTCGCGCGGGAAGTCGGGTGCACGCGCGGTGGCCGGTTCCGGCATCGCGGGTCGCGCTGCTTTCGAGTTCAGGTTGGCAACCGCCGATCGCGCCAGCGCCAACGCATGCAGGTCGTTCTGCGCCAGATGGTCGACCACGCCCGACAGCCGCGTATGCACATCACCACCGCCGAGGTCTTCAGCCGTGACGACCTCGCCGGTCGCAGCCTTCACCAGCGGCGGGCCACCCAGGAAGATCGTGCCCTGGTTCTTTACGATGATCGATTCGTCGCTCATCGCCGGCACATACGCGCCGCCCGCAGTGCACGAACCCATGACCACGGCGATCTGCGGGATGCCCTGCGCGCTCATCTGCGCCTGGTTGTAGAAGATGCGGCCGAAGTGGTCGCGGTCCGGAAACACCTCGTCCTGGTTCGGCAGGTTGGCGCCGCCGGAATCGACCAGGTAGATGCACGGCAAGTGGTTCTGCTCGGCGATCTCTTGCGCGCGCAGATGCTTCTTCACCGTGAGCGGGTAGTAGGTGCCGCCCTTCACGGTCGCGTCGTTGCAGACCACCATGCAGTCGACGCCGTTCACTCGGCCGATGCCGGCGATAAGGCCGGCGCCGGGGGCCGACTCGTTGCCCTTGGCGTCGAGGTACATGCCGTACGCGGCCAGCGGTGCGATCTCCAGGAACGGCGTGCCGGGGTCGAGCAACTCGGCGACGCGGTCGCGTGGCAATAACTTGCCGCGAGCGACGTGCTTGGCGCGTGCGGCTTCACCACCGCCGGCTTCGACTTTGGCGAACTGTGCGTGCAGGTCGTCGACCAATGCGCGCATCGCGACGGCGTTGGCCTGAAAGTCGGCGGAGCGGGCGTTGAGTTTTGTTTCTAACTTGCTCATGCGGTCTTTTCTTCGTTGAGTCCGAGCCGCGCTTTCATCTCGTCGCGGATCTTGAACTTCTGGATCTTGCCGGTGACGGTCATCGGAAACTCGGTGACGAACTGGATGTACTTGGGCACCTTGTAGTGAGCGATCTGGCCTTTGCAGAAGTCGCGAATCTCGTCTTCGGTCGCGCTCTGGTTCGGCTTCACGATGACCCACGCGCACAGTTCTTCGCCGTAGCGCTTATCGGGCAGGCCGACCACCTGCACGTCCTGCACCTTCGGGTGCCGGTACAGAAACTCTTCGATCTCGCGCGGGTAGATGTTCTCGCCGCCGCGGATCACCAGGTCCTTGATGCGACCGACGATGTTGACGTAGCCCTCGTCGTCCATCACGGCCAGGTCGCCGGTATGCATCCAGTGCTCGGCGTCGATGGCTTCGCGGGTTCTGACCTCGTCTTCCCAGTAACCGTGCATGACCGAGTAGCCGCGCGTGAGCAATTCGCCCGAGATGCCACGCGGCACCGTGGCACCCGACTCCGGGTCGATGATCTTGACTTCGATGTGCGGCTGCACCGTGCCCACGGTCGAAACGCGCTTGTCTTGCGGCGTGTCGGTGCTGCTCTGGCAACTCACCGGGCTGGTTTCGGTCATGCCGTAGGCGATGGTGATTTCGCCCAGGTGCATCTGGTCGACCACGCGCTTCATGACTTCGGTCGGGCACGGCGAGCCGGCCATGATGCCGGTGCGCAAGCTCGACAGGTCGAACTCGGCGAAGCGCGGATGGTCGAGCTCGGCGATGAACATCGTCGGCACGCCGTGCAGGCCGGTGCACTTTTCAGCCTGAACGGTTTCAAGCACCGTGAGCGGATCGAAGCCGTCGTTCGGATAAACGATCGTCGAGCCGTGAGTCAGCGCTGCCAGGTTGCCCAGCACCATGCCGAAGCAGTGGTACAGCGGAACCGGAATGCACAGCCGGTCGTGCGGAGTGAGCTTCATGCATTCGCCGATGAAGAACCCGTTGTTCAGGATGTTGCGGTGCGTGAGCGTCGCGCCCTTGGGGAAGCCGGTGGTACCGCTGGTGAACTGAACGTTGATGGGGTCGGTGGCCTTCAACGTCTCGGCGATCTGCGCGATGCGCGGGTCGTCGGGGTTACCGCTGGCGAGCAAGTCTGAGAAGCGCTGCATGCCGGGTTGATCGGCATCGCTTGACTTGTCGATCCACACGGTGTGCTTTAGCAATGGCAGCTTGGCCGACCCGAGTTCGCGCAGCATGCCCAGGTAGTCGCTGGTCTTGAACTGCGCCATCGTGACCAGCGCCTTCACGCCCACCTTGTTGAGCGCGTATTCCAATTCCGACGTGCGGTAGGCCGGGTTGATGTTGACGAGGATGAGCCCGACCTTGGCGGTCGCGATCTGCAGCAGCACCCATGGCACGTTGTTGTGTGACCAGATGCCGATGCGGTCGCCCGGCACCAGGCCGAGGTTCAGCAGCGCGCTGGCGAGGCGGTTCGATTCGGTTTGCAGCTCGCGGTAGGTGAAGCGCCGGGCTTCGTGGCGGCTGACGAGGGCTTCGTGGTCTGGCTGCGAAGCGGCCATGTCGTCGAAAAAGGCGCCGATGGTTTGCTCGATCAACGGGACGTCGGTGGCGCCTTTGGCATAACTCAGGCTTGAGGTCATGGCCAGCCCTCAGGAGGTCTCGGCAAACAGTTCACGCCCGATCAGCATGCGCCGGACTTCAGAAGTGCCCGCGCCGATCTCATACAGCTTGGCGTCGCGCCACAGTCGCTCGACCGGAAAGTCTTTGGTGTAGCCCACGCCGCCGAGCGCCTGGATCGCTTCGCCGGCCATCCAGGTCGCCTTCTCGGCGGAGTACAAGATCGCGCCGGCCGCATCCTTGCGAAAGGTGCGCGCGTGGTCGTTGCGGTCGCAGGCCTTGCCGACCGCGTAGACATAGGCGCGCGTGGCCTGCCAGGTCGAGTACATGTCGGCCAGCTTGCCCTGCATCAACTGGAACTCGCCGATGCTCTGGCCGAACTGCTTGCGGTCGTGGATGAAGGGCAGCACCGCGTCCATGCACGCAGCCATGATGCCGAGCGGGCCGCCGGACAATACCGCGCGCTCGTAGTCGAGGCCGCTCATCAGCACCTTGGCGCCCATGCCTTCGCCGCCCAGCACGTTCTCGGCGGGCACTTCGCAGTTGTCGAAGAACAGCGGGTAGGTGTTGCTGCCGCGCATGCCCAGCTTGTCGAGCTTGGTGCCGGCGCTGAACCCCTTGAAGTTCTTCTCGACGATGAACGCCGTCATGCCGCGTGCGCCCATCTCGGGCTCGGTCTTGCCGTAGATGACCAGCGTGTCGGCGTCACCGCCGTTGGTGATCCACATCTTGCCGCCGTTGAGCACGTAGTAGCCGTCCTTCTTCTCGGCCCTGAGCTTCATGCTGATGACGTCGGAGCCAGCGTTGGGCTCGCTCATCGCCAGCGCGCCGACGTGCTCGCCGCTCACCAGCTTGGGCAGGTACTTGTTCTTTTGAAAGTCGGTCCCGTTGCGGTGGATCTGGTTCACGCACAGGTTGGAGTGCGCGCCATAAGAGAGGCCAACGGACGCCGACGCGCGCGAGACTTCCTCCATCGCAACGATGTGCGCGAGGTAGCCGAGTTCGGTGCCGCCGTATTGCTCTTTGACCGTCATGCCGTGCAGGCCGAGAGCGCCGAGCTTTTGCCACAGGTCGTGTGGAAAAAGGTTCTCGCTATCGATGGCCGCGGCGCGCGGCGCGATCTCGGCGGCGGCGAACGTCTGGATGGCGTCGCGCAGCGAATCGATGGTGTCGCCCAGGTCGAAATTGAGGCCGGGATCGTGCATGGGGTTTGTCTCCTGTGACACCGCAGCTTACGCCCGCCCGATCCGCAATTGGCGCCACAATGGTTGCAAATCGTGCCACATGAACGCATCCGCACCATGTCCTCCCCTTCGTTCCTGAGCCCCGCCCGTGCCGCCACGCCAATGGCTTTCGTGCGAGCGATCGTACGAGGCTACGAGCGCTATGGCGTCGACTCGGCGGGCGCCCTGCGCGCGGCACAGATCGCGCCGCGCGATGTCGCCAAACCAGGTGCCCGCGTCACCGCAGTGCAGTTCGAAACGCTCAACGCGCACGCGATGCAGGAGCTCGACGACGAAGCGCTCGGCTGGTTCACCCGCAAGCTGCCCTGGGGTAGCTACGGCATGCTGTGCCGCGCCTCGCTGAGCTCGCCCGACTTGGGCCTGGCCATCAAGCGCTGGTGCCGCCACCATCGGCTGCTGACCGACGACATCGCGCTCGACCTGCAGGTTATGGGCGGCGTGGCGACCTTGTCGATCACCGAACAGCGGCCGCTGGACAAGGCTTTCCGCGAGTTCTGCCTGGTGTCGAGCCTGCGCTTCCTGCATGGCTATGCTTGCTGGGCGATCGACTCGCGCATCTCGCTGCGCCACGCGACCTTTCCTTTCGCAGCGCCATCCCACCGCGACGCCTACGCGTTGATGTTCGCTGGAGACGTGCGGTTCGATGCGGCGCGTGCCAGCTACAGCTTCGACGAGCGCTACCTTGCGTTGCCCCTGCAACGCGACGAGCGCGCGCTGCGCACCATGCTCAAGCGTGCGCTCCCGCTGACGGTGCTGCAGTACCGGCGCGACCGGCTGCTGGGACAGCGCGTGCGCGAGCTGATGCGCGGGCCGGCCGATAGTGAAGCGGGATCGCACGCTACGGCGCCGCGTGCTGAATCGAACACCGCCGACGCGCTGGCATCCGCGCTCAACGTATCGGCCCGCACCTTGCATCGCCAGTTGAAGGACGAAGGCACGTCGCTGCAGTCGATCAAGAACGAGGTGCGTCGCGACGAGGCACAACGGCAACTGCGCCGCACGACAAAGCCGATCAAGCAGATCGCGCTGGCAGTGGGCTTTCGCAACGAGAAAAGTTTCGCGCGCGCTTTCCGCGACTGGACCGGCATGACGCCGGGAGCGTTTCGGCGACCCGGCGACCCGGCGAATAGTCGGATCACTCCGGCCTGATGCCTTCAGGCGATCGGGTCGATGCCGGCGAGCGCTTCGGCGATCGGTTGCGCCTCGGTCGGCCGCACCAGTCGCGCCACTTCGCGTCCGTCCTGCAGAAAGATCAGCGTCGGCCATAGCCGGACGTTGAACGAGCGGCCGAGCGGCCGGCCGCTGCCGTCTTCGACCTTGATGTGTTCGACATGCGGATGGCTGGAAAACGCTTCGACGATGACCGGCTGCGCCGCCTTGCAGATGCCGCACCAGTTGGTACCGAACTCGACGACCGCAGCGCCCTTCAGCGCATCGATGGCGGTGCGCTCGGGTTGTTCGGTCTGGTAGGCGACGGGGCTGGTCATGACGGTCCTTTCTGGCAATGAACTCATTGCACCAGAAAGGCCGGGGCTCCGCACGTCAGCGGGGTGCCCGCCAGGCGGCCAGCACATCGGGTAATTGCAACATGTCGGTGAACACCACGCTGGCGCCGACGGCGCGCATCGCGTCGGGGTCGCTGTGGCCGAGCCCCGCCATGCCGGGCGGGCTGTAGCCGAACACGGTGGCACCGGCCGCGACGCCCGCGGTCACGCCGGTGACGGTGTCTTCGACGACGGCGCAGCGGGCCGGGTCGGCGCCCAGCGCGGCCGCCGCGGCCAGGTAGACATCGGGGAACGGCTTGCTGCGCGGCGTGTCGTGGCCGCTGAAGACGTAGCCGGCGAAGAAGTCGTGCAGACCGACCTTGACCAGCTGGAACTCGACCTTGTGCAGATCGGCCCCTGAAGCGCAGGCGATACGCCCGCCCGCCAGCGCATGCACCCGGCGCACAGCATCGACAGCGCCGGGGATGGCGAGCAGATCGGCATGCAGCGCGACGTTGCGGCGCTCGCGAAAGCCTGCGAGCCATTCGGTCGTGATGGCGAAGCCGGTGCGCGCCTCGATCAGTGCGGCTTCATCCCTGACGGCCTTGCCAGTGAAAGTACGCATCGATTCTTCGGTGCTGAGCTTCCAGCCCAACTCGCCGAGCATTTCGGCGAGTACGCGATTGGTGATGGGCTCGGAGTCGACCAGCACGCCGTCGCAGTCGAACAGCACCGCATCGAAGGGGAGGTCACTCATGGAGCGATGACCGATCAATACCGCGTGCCGTCGACGTAGTACCAGCGCTCTTCCTCGCGAACGAAGCGGCTGCGCTCGTGCAAACGGGTGGCGACGCCGGCAGCGTCGCGCTGGCGCGCCACGAACTCGACTTCGGCATGGTCAGCGTCGAGCACGGAGCGCGAGCGCACGTCGAGTCCGAGCCATTTGACGCCGGGCTCGAAGGTGACTTGCGACGGCCGGTGGCCCTGCGCCCACGTGGCGAGCAGGTAGTCGGCGCGTTCGTTGACGAACGCGGTGTAGCGCGAGCGCATGAGCGATTCGGCGTCGGGCGCGGGCGTGTTGTCGAAGTCGTCGAGGTAGCGCCCGCAGCACAGGGCGTAGGTAAACGGCTTCTCGCGGCGGTCGCGACGGCCGCAAGGACAGGGGGCGGGAGGGGGCGTGGTGGCGCTCATGAGGTCCTCCATTGGAACACCCCGCGCGCCCTGCTCGCCAGCCACCCCGTCGGGTGCCCGTTAAAGCTCAGGCCAATGCCCGCTGGATGATCAGCTTCTGGATGTCCGAGGTGCCTTCGTAAATCTGGCAAACGCGCACGTCGCGGTAGATGCGTTCCAGCGGAAAGTCGTTCACATAGCCGTAACCTCCGAGCGTCTGGATGGCCGCGCTACAGACTTTTTCGGCCATTTCGCTGGCGAAGAGCTTGGCCATCGCGGCTTCTTTCAGGCACGGCAGGCCGGCGTCGCGCAGGCTCGCGGCGTGCCAGATGAGCTGGCGCGCGGCTTCGAGCTGCGTGGCACATTCGGCCAGCCGAAAGCCCACGGCCTGCTGTTGGAAGATGCTGCCGCCAAAGGCCTGGCGATCCTTGGCATAGGCCAGCGCCACGTCGAACGCGCTTCGCGCCATGCCGACGCTCTGCGCGGCAATGCCGATACGTCCACCTTCGAGCCCGCCCAGCGCGATCTTGTAGCCCTCGCCTTCTTGCCCGATGAGGTTTTCAGCCGGGATGCGGCAGCCGTCGAAATTGATCTGCGCCGTGTCGCTGGAGTGCTGGCCGAGCTTTTCTTCGAGCCGCGCGACGTTGTAGCCCGGCGCATCGGTCGGCACGATGAACGCGCTCATGCCGCGCTTGCCGGCACCCTTGTCGGTGACCGCGATGACGATGGCCACCTGGCCGTTCTTGCCGCTGGTGATGAACTGCTTGACGCCGTCGATCACGTAGCCGTCGGCATCCTTGCGCGCGGTGGTGCGCAGGCTCGACGCGTCGCTGCCAGCCTGCGGCTCCGTCAGGCAAAAGGCGCCGAGCATGTGGCCCTGCGCCAGTGGCTGCAGCCACTTCTTTTTTTGCTGTGCGTTGCCGTAGCGCATGAGGATGGCGTTGACCGGGCAGTTGGTCACGCTGATGGCGGTGCTGGTGCCGCCATCGCCAGCCGCGATTTCTTCGAGCACCAAGGCCAGCGTGACGTAGTCGAGCCCGGCGCCGCCGTCTTCTTCGGGCACGCAGATGCCGTAGGCGCCGAGTGCGGCGAGGCCGGCGTGCGCCGCCTTGGGGAAGGCGTGCTCGCGGTCCCAGGCAGGCGCGTGCGGCCACAGTTCGGCCTGCGAAAAATCGCGTACCGCGTCGCGGATCGCTTCCTGGTCGGGGGTCAGCAGCATGTCGTGTCTCCGAGATCTGTTATTTGCCCGCGCCGAGATCCATGATCATCCGCGCGGTCATGTAGAGCCGGCGCGGGATGGCGTCGATCATCACGTACTCGGCCTTGTCGCTGTGATACCCGGAGCCTGGCAGTCCCATGCTTTCGATCACCGGCTTGCTCGACAGCGCTGCGTAGGCCGCATCGGTGCCGCCGCCGGTACGCTCTTCGATTTCGACCATGCCGCCAGCTTCACGATAGAAGCCGACAGCCTTGTCGACCAGCTTCTTGCCGCCCTCGCCCGCATTGAACGCCGGGCGGCCGCGGGTGACGACGATTTCAACCTCCGAGCCGGACACCTTCTTGTTCTGCGCCCGCTCTTCGAGCGTCTTCATCGCCGCTTCGAAATCTTCGTTGCGCGCATAGCGCACGTCGGCATTCAGCGTGGCGCTGTCGGGGATGACGTTATTGACGGTGCCGGCCTTGGCGATGGTCCAGTTGAAGCGAAGGCCTCTGGATTTGTCGTCGATGTCCATCGTGCGCAGCACCAGGTCCGATGCCTCGACCAGCGCATTGACACCCGCTTCGGGCGCCTCGCCCGCGTGCGAGGTCTTGCCCTTGATGTTGGCCTGCACATAGGCGATGCCCGAGGTGCCGAGCGTCATCTTTTCGACCTCGGCGCTGGTCGGCTCGAACGACAGCACGTAGTCGGCCAGCCGCGCCTCCTGCTCGATCAACTCGCGCGACCCGAAGGAGCCTTTTTCTTCGTCGGTATTGAACAGCACGGTGATGGTGCCGTAGTCGCGCACGCCATAGTCCTTCAGCAGCTTGAGCGTGTGCAGGATGACAGCGGTGCCGCCCTTGTCGTCGGCGATGCCGGGGCCATAAGCGCGCGCGCCTTCAAGGCGAAACGGCGACTTGGCCAACGTACCTTTCGGGTAGACGGTGTCCATATGCGAGAGCAGCAGAAGGTTCTTGCCGCCCTTGCCTTTCAGCTTGCCGACGAGGTTGTCACCGACCACGCCAGCGGCCGCCTTGCTGCGCGTCACGCTGAAACCCAGCGCTTTCAGTTCGCCTTCGAGCAGATTGCCGACCGCGGCGATGCCCTGGGCATCACCCGTGCCGGTCTCGATGTTGACCAAGCGCTGCAAGGTCTTGAGCACAGCCTGCTGCTCTGCCGTGGCGGCATCGAACAGTACGTTGTCTCGCCTCTGCGCGAACGCCGTTGTCTGCACGAACACGCCCGCAAGCACGATGGCGAGGATGGCGGCCAGGCTTCGCTTCAAGCACGAACCCATTCAGATCAGTTCGATCGCGACCGCGGTGCCTTCGCCGCCGCCAATGCACAGCGTCGCGACGCCGCGCTTCTTGCCGCGCGATTGCAGCGCATGGATGAGCGTGACCATGATGCGAGCGCCGCTCGCGCCGATCGGGTGGCCCAGCGCGCAGGCGCCGCCGTGCACGTTGACGATGTCGTGCGCCACGTCGAGCTCTTTCATGAGCGCCATCGGCACCACGGCGAAGGCCTCGTTCACTTCCCACAGATCGACGTCTTTCACGCCCCAGCCGGTCTTCTTGAAAAGCTTGGCGACAGCACCGACTGGTGCGGTCGAGAACCACTCGGGTTGCTGTGCATGGGTCGCGTGACCGACCAGCCGTGCGATCGGCCTGGCGCCGTTCTTCTTCGCATGCGACTCGGTCATCATGACCAGCGCCGCAGCGCCGTCGTTGATCGAAGAGCTGGATGCGGCGGTGATGGTGCCGCCGTCTTTCTTGAAGGCCGGCTTGAGCGTGGCGATCTTGTCGAGCTTGACCTTGCCCGGGCCTTCGTCGATGGCGACGATCGTTTCACCGCTGCGGCCCTTGACCGTTACCGGTGTGATCTCGGCCTTGAACAAGCCATCGGCCGTGGCGTGGCGCGCGCGCTCCACGCTGGCGGTAGCGAAGGCATCCTGCTGCTCTCGGGTGAAGTTGTACTTGGCTGCGCAGTCTTCACCGAAGGTGCCCATCGAGCGACCCGGCTGGTAGGCGTCTTCCAGGCCGTCGAGCATCATGTGGTCGAAGATGCGGTCGTGGCCCATGCGATAGCCACCGCGGCCCTTGAGCATCAGGTAGGGCGCATTGGTCATGCTCTCCATGCCGCCCGCGACCATGACGTCGTGCGTGCCGGCCAGCAGCATGTCGTGCGCGAACATCGCGGCCTTCATGGCCGAGCCGCACATCTTGCTGAGCGTGACGGCCCCCGCGCTATCGGGCAGGCCGCCCTTGTAGGCCGCCTGGCGTGCCGGTGCCTGGCCTTGGCCAGCCATCAGGCAGTTGCCGAAGAGCACTTCACCGACCGTGGCGGCGTCGATGCCGGCACGCTCGACAGCTGCCTTGATGGCGGCACCACCAAGATCGTGCGCGGCGAGTGAAGAAAAGTCGCCTTGAAAGCCGCCCATGGGGGTGCGGGCGGCGCCGACGATGACGATGGATTCGGACATGAGGATCTCCTTGGAGGAACGGCCAGCCAGCCGCGGGTTGGTGGATCGGGTAACAGGCCGCGTCGCGCTGATCGGCAGGATGCGGTCAGACGAAAGAGCGCGAGTGCGTCGGCCGGCGGATCAGCCGGTCGCCTTGGCCGTGTCGGGCGCCGGCGCAGTGCTGGCCTCCGGCGGCCTGCTCCACTTGTAGCGAATACGCTGCACCGCAGCGCGGTACTGATTGTCGAGTGGCTTGCTGCCGTCGACGTCGAAGCCCAGGTCTTGCAGCAAGCCGTCGTGCACACCGAAGGTCCAGCCATGCACCCGCACCGACTGGCCGCGGCTCCAGGCGTCGACCATCACGGTGCTGACCGACACGTTGACCACCTGTTCGGCGACGTTGAGTTCGCACAGCGCATCGGCCCGGACTTCCGGCGGAAAGGTTTCGAGCATCACGCGGTGCCGGTCGCGCACGTCCTGGATGTGGCGGATCCAGTTATCGGCAATGCCGATGCGCGCGCCTTCGAGCGCCGCCTGCACACCCGAACAGCCGTAGTGGCCCACCACCATGATGTGCTCGACCTTCAGGCGCTCAACGGCGAACTGGATGGCCGACAGGGCGTTGAGGTCGGAGTGCACCACGATGTTCGCGACATTGCGGTGCACGAACACTTCGCCGGGCTCCAGTCCGGTGATCTGATTGGCGGGCACGCGGCTGTCGGAGCAGCCGATCCACATGTAGCGCGGCGTTTGCTGCTTCACCAGGCCGGTGAAAAAGCCGGGCCGGTCGCGCTCCATTTGCGCAGCCCAGGACCGATTGTGGGCAAAGAGGTCTTCGAGTGATTCAGGCATGGCGGTATTGTGGCGAAGGTGAGGGTTCAGCGGGTGACGTTCAACGGGCGACGACCTTGCGGGAGCGCGCCAGCGTGGCGCGCGCCTTTTTCTCGTGGGCACGCACCTCTTCGAGGTTGGCCTGCAACTCCCCCAGTTGGGATTCGAGCTGCTGCCGGTGGCGGCCCAGCACACCGAGAAATTTTTCGAGCTGCGCCTCGGTGTCGCGCGGGCTGTCGTACATGTCGAGGATGTCCTTGGCCTCGGTCAGGCTCAGGCCGAGTCGCTTGGCGCGCAGCGTGAGCGTGAGCCGGGCCCGGTCACGCGCGCTGTAGATGCGTTGCAAGCCGGAGCGCTCCGGCGCGAGCAGGCCCAGGTCCTCGTAGAAGCGGATGGCGCGCGTCGTGAGGTCGAACTCCTTGGCGAGCTCGCTGATGGTGAAGGTCTGCGTCGGCATGAAGAGAAAAGGACGTTCCGGCGGCGACAGCGGGATGGTCGCGCACTGCCTACAATGTGGCGTCACATCATGACGTTTACGTAAACGTCAATCTTACATGAACCTCCTAGAACGCGAACTCCATTACACCCTGGGCGACACCCTCCCCGAAGTTGGCGAGGCGCTCTCGGTGGCGCCCGGCGTGCGTTGGATTCGCATGACGCTGCCCTTTGCGCTCAATCACATCAACCTCTGGCTGCTGCGCGATTCCATCGACGGCGAGCACGGAAAAATACAGGGCTGGACGGTGGTCGATTGCTGCATCGCGCGAGACGAGTCCCGCGCGCAGTGGGAGCAGATCTTCGAGACGCAGTTGCAGGGTATGCCGATCCTGCGCGTCATCGTCACGCACATGCACCCCGACCACATCGGTCTGGCCGACTTCATCTGCAAGCGCTGGAACGCGCCGCTCTGGATCAGCGCCACCGACTACAACGTGGCCCGCTTGCTCACGAGCAAAACCAGCAGCGACAGCGGTGCGGGCGGCGACATGGCGGCTGACTTTCTCGTCATGCATGGCGTGACGAATGCCGAAGTCATCGCAGAGATTCGCAGTCGCAACAGCTACTACGCCGACATGGTGCCCGCCGTGCCCGACACCTACGTGCGGATGATGGACGGCGACACCGTGATGATCGGCGGGCACGCATGGCGCTGCATCAGCGGTTACGGCCACGCGCCGGAACACATCGCGCTGTACTGCGCCGACCTCAACCTGCTGATCGGTGGCGACATGATGCTGCCGCGCATCTCGACCAACGTCAGCGTGCATGCGGGCGAGCCGGACGCGAATTCGCTACGGCTTTTTCTGGACAGCATTGCCAAGTTCAACGCCCTGCCGGCCGACGCGCTCGGCTTGCCCTCGCATGGCAAACCGTTCACCGGCATCCATCGCCGTGTCGAGCAGTTGCAGGAGCACCACCGTGACCGGTTGGCCGAGCTGATGGAAGGGTGCGCGGTGCGCCCGCTGAGCGCGGCCGAGGGCATGCTGATCATGTTCAAGCGCGAGCTCGATTCGCACCAGATGACCTTCGCCATGGGCGAGACGGTGGCGCATCTGAACCTACTGATGTTCGAAGGCCAGCTGAAGCGCACGCGCGGTGCCGACGGCGTCTACCGCTTCGGGCTTCCGACCACTTGAGTCCGCGCAACGCAGCCACCTAAACTCGCGGCATGGACACGCTTGCTCAGCTGCGCGCGGGCCGGCTGGCAGGTGCGCAGCGGCTGGCTTTGCCGTGCGGACTCACCGAGTTTCCGCGCGAGATTTTTGCGCTTGCCGATTCGCTCGAAGTGCTCGACCTGTCGGGCAATGCGCTCGATTCGCTGCCCGACGACTTCGGGCGGCTGCACAAGCTTCGGGTGCTCTTCTGTTCGAACAACCGCTTTACGACGTTGCCGGAATCGATCGGGCAATGCCGCCAGCTCGACATCGTCGGCTTCAAGGCGAACCGCATTCGAGCGGTCCCCTCGAATGCGCTACCCCCCTCGCTGCGTTGGCTGATCCTGACCGACAACGCGATCGAGGCGCTGCCCGTTTCGCTCGGCGCCTGCGCCCGCATGCAGAAGCTGATGCTGGCGGGCAATCGATTGAGTGCGTTGCCCGATTCGATGGCGTCGCTCCAGAGCCTGGAGCTGCTGCGCATCTCGGCCAATGCGTTCGAGACGGTGCCGTCGTGGTTGCTCTCGCTACCGCGTCTGTCGTGGCTGGCTGTTAGCGGCAATCCATTCTGCGAGCGTGCCGAGCATGACGTGGCGGCGAGCACTGCCATTCCGCAGGTCGACTGGCGCCGCCTGGCGCTGGGTGCCAAGCTCGGTGAAGGCGCATCGGGCGTGATCTACCAGGCCGCGCTCGGCGCCAAAGACGGCGAAGGCCAAGACGGCGAAGGCAACGGCCGAAAGCGACCCGTCGCGGTCAAGCTCTTCAAGGGCGCAGTCACCAGCGACGGCTGGCCGCACAGCGAGATGGCGGCATCCCTCGCCGCAGGCTTGCATCCGAATCTTGTTTCTGCTCAGGGGCAGATCAAGGGACACCCCGATGGCACCGACGGATTGTTGATGGCGTTGGTCGATCCGGCGTTTCGCAACCTTGCCGGCCCGCCGAGCTTCGCTTCCTGTACGCGGGATGTGTATTCACCAGATGCCAAGTGGTCGCTGCCGGCCGCGCACCGGATGGCACAGGGCATCGCGTCGGCGATGGCGCATCTGCACGCGCACGGCATCGTGCATGGCGACCTGTACGCGCACAACATCCTGTTCGAGGCTGATGGCACGGCGCTGCTCGGCGACTTCGGCGCAGCGGCCATGACCGGCAGCCTGGGTGTGGCGCAATCTCTCGCGCTGCAACGACTGGAGGTGCGCGCCTTCGGCTGCCTGCTCGAAGAGCTGGCCGAACGATGCGATGCGGCCGGTCCCTTGCCCGACGGCTTGCAGAAGCTCGCAAAGCGTTGCTTGCAGCTCGACGTCGGCGCGCGGCCATCGTTCAGCGAACTGGAAACAGCACTCGCCGGGGCGAGCGTGTGAAGCCCGCATTACCGCTGCCCACGCGCGACGGCGTCGGCCCGAGTTGTGTCGGTTTGCCGACCGGCACGTGGCCGACCATCACCGACTTTCTGGTCGAACGTTTTCCTGCCATCGACCGCGCGACATGGCTGGCGCGAATGCGGGACGGTACGGTCATCGATGAACACAGCGTGCCGGTGACGCCTGACCGGCGCTATCAAGCGCCGCTCCGCGTCTATTACTACCGCGCGCTCGACATCGAGCCGCGCATTCCATTCGACGAGGTCGTGCTGTTTCAGGACGCCCATCTGGTCGTCGCCGACAAGCCGCCCTTTTTGCCGGTCACGCCGGGCGGCAAGTTCCTGCAGGAGAGCCTGCTGGTCCGGCTCAAGCGCAAGCTGGGCATCGAGGATCTGGCGCCATTGCACCGCATCGACCGCGGCACGGCGGGGCTGGTGTTGTTCTCTGTGCAACCGCCAACGCGCGCGGTGTACACGAGCCTGTTCGCCGATCGCGCGGTCGAAAAGCGCTACGAGGCGATCGTGACGTGGCCCGCAGGCGCATCGGTGCCAAGCGTGTATCGCAGCCGGCTGGTCGACGACGACGACCACTTCATGCGCGTGAAAGAAGTCGAAGGCGAGCCGAATTCCGAGACACATCTATCACTGCGCGAAGTGCGTGGCGAGCGCGCTTTGCTCGACCTCGCCCCCGTCACCGGCCGCAAGCACCAGCTGCGGGTGCATTGCATGGCGTTGGGCGTGCCGATCGTCAACGATCCGATCTACCCGAAGCTGCTGCCGGCCGACAGCGACGACTTCGACAAACCGCTGCAGTTGCTGGCCCGGTCGGTGGCGTTTCTCGATCCGTCGACCGGCGAAGCGCGCCGCTTCGAGAGCCCGCGCAGACTGACCTTGTGACCGCGGCGCCGATCAAGGCGATCGATGCCGCTGGCGCCAAGGTGACGGTACGTCGACGCGGCTCGCACTAAGCTGAACGGCGAATTTTTCCACGTCAGCTCAGGAGACAAACCCATGGACACGACCCAACTCTTTTCGCTCAAGGGGCGCACCGCGCTCATCACCGGCGGCTCGCGCGGCATCGGCCGCATGATCGCGGAAGGCTATCTGGCCCAGGGCGCACGCGTCTATATCTCGGCGCGTAAAGCAGCGGCTTGCGACCAGACCGCCAAGGAGCTTTCGGCCTTCGGCACCTGCATTTCGCTGCCCGCCGATGTGTCGACACTGGCCGGCGCGCAGGCTCTGGTGGCGGCTTACGCCAAGCACGAAGGGTCGCTCGACATCCTGGTCAACAACGCCGGCGCTGCCTGGGGCGCGCCTTATGACGAGTTCCCCGAGAGCGGCTGGGACAAGGTGGTCGACCTCAACCTCAAAGCCCCGTTCTTCCTGACGCAGGCGCTGACGCCGATGCTGAAGAAGGCCGCGACCGACCACCTCGCCAAGGTGATCAACATCGCGTCGATCGACGGCATTTCGGTCAACCCGCAGGAGACGTACTCTTATGCAGCGAGCAAGGCCGGCCTGATCCAGTTGACGCGTCGCATGGCATTGCGGCTCGCTCAAGACCGCATCGTCGTAAGCGCGATCGCGCCGGGCGCGTTTGCATCGGACATGAACAAGGATGCGCGTGACCACGGAGACGAGGTAAAGGGGCGCATCCCGGCCGGTCGCATCGGCACGCCGGAAGACATGGCGGGCGCTGCGATTTATCTGGCCTCGCGCGCCGGCGACTACGTGATGGGATCGACCCTGGTCGTCGACGGAGGCGTCACTCACGCCCGGTAGCCATAGGCGCTAAAGACGAGGGATCGTCTCGTCTTTGAGGTGCCGGCGAAGCTGCTGGTAGTCGGGCATGACGCTCTCGACCGTCTCCCAGAAGCGCTGGCTGTGGTCCATCACGCGCAGATGACTCAGCTCGTGTGCGACCACGTAGTCGATCACGGGCAGGCGGAAATGGATGAGGCGCCAGTTAAGGCGGATCGACCCGTCGCTGCTGGCGCTGCCCCATCTTGTCGCAGCATTCGACAGCGACAGCTTTTTCCACCGCACACCGAGCTTCGGCGCGTAGGCATCGAGGCGCTCGGTGAACAGGCGGCGCGCCTGGCGCGTGAGCCACGCTTGCGCCGCGTCGCGGATCTGATCCGGATTGGCGTTGTTCGCCACCGCGAGACGCAGAGTTCGCGCGCCGTTCGCATCGAGTTCCGCATCGAGCACGGCGCCCACACCTTTGAAGCCGTGGCGCGGGTCGAGTTTCACCACAACAGGCTCGCCTAGAAACGGAAAGGTCGCACCGTCTTTCCATTCGATGCGCGAAGCTTCGACGCGCGCGTGACGCTCTTGCGTTTCAGCCAGCTTGCGGACGATCCATTCGGCTTTTTCCAGCACAGCCGCATCGACATCGCGCAGCGTGACCCAGCGCGGCGCGCGCACCGACAGTCCCTCGGCGCCGACCACGAAACCGATGGTGCGGCGCTTGCCACGGGTGAACTCGTAGCCGACGCGCGCATGGCCGACTACCACTTCGCGCGTGGCGCGCGGGTGAATGAAACGGGCCTGGGACAACACGTCCCGGAGCGGCACAGAGGGAGCGGCCGGTGCGTGTGGCACCGAGTTCGACTGCGACTGCGACAGTGGATGCAGCGGTGTGGAGTGCTGCAGCTTCGGCGGTTGCGCTGGCGGCAAGTCATCGACAACCAGATCGACGTCCGCCTCGGGCACGTTGAACAAATCGAGCGTGAACTGCAGGAGGCCGCGCATGGAGGTTCTTGTCAGGCGGCGGCTACGGCTGCGGCGTACGCTTCCGGGTCGAGCCGGCGCATCTCGGATTCGATCCAGGCCTCGACCTCGCGCATCAGCTCGTCGGGCTTGCGGCCGACGCTCGGAATGGCCGGGCCGATCGACACATCGACAATGCCGGGCCGCTTGATGAAGGCCTTGCGAGGCCACACCCTGGCCGAGGTGACGGCCACCGGAATGACTGGAACGCCAGTCTCACAAGCGAGTCGGGTGCCGCCGTTTTTGTAGGTACCCTTCCGGCCTCGCGGAATGCGCGTGCCTTCCGGGAACATGATGATCCAGATGCCTTGTGCCAACAGCACGCGCCCCTGGGTCACGACCTTGTTGAAGGCCTGCGTCTTCTGGCTCCGATCGATGTGGATCATGTCGAGCCGCGCCATCGCCCAGCCGAAAAATGGCACGTAGATCAGCTCTTTCTTGAACACGAAGGCGAGCGGATGCGGCATCAGCGTCGGCATCAAAAACGTCTCGAGCGTCGACTGGTGCTTGACCAGCAACACGGCGCCGGCAAGCTGGTCGGTCGGCAGGTTTTCCATGCCGGTGACGCGGGTGCGAATGCCCAGCAAAACCCGCGCTCCGCCGATCGCCCAACGCAGCCAGCGCTCGGCCATCCAGTACAGCGGAATGCCGCGCTTCCACAGCGAGCTGACGCACATGATGATGCCCCAGGGGACGACGGTGACCAGCATCCAGAGGGCATGAAGCAGGGAGCGAACGAAAGCCATCAGATCGCCACCTGCAGTTCAGCCTGCTTCTTCGCTTCGCGCACCAGCAGGAAGTCGACGAAGGCGGCGAGATCGTCGTGCACCATCGTCTTGGCCGGGTACTCCGGCGGCAGCTGGACGCCGCGGCACGCAGCGCCCATGCCGGTCAACACCAGGTGCGGTTCGCAGCCGACCGACGCGCCGGCTTGCAGATCGCGCAGGCTGTCGCCGCAAGTCGGCACGTTGGCCAGGTCGACGCCGTAACGGTCGCCGATCTGCCGGAACAGACCCGCCTTGGGCTTGCGGCAATTGCAGTTTTCGTCCGGGCTGTGCGGGCAATAGAAAACCGCATCGACACGACCGCCGACACTGGCCAGCATCTTGTGCATCTTGGCGTGCATCAGGTTGAGCGACGCCACGTCGAACAGACCGCGCCCCAGACCCGACTGGTTAGATGCGATCACCACATGCCACCCAGCGTGGTTGAGCCGCGCCACCGCTTCGAGCGCGCCAGGCAGCGGCGTCCATTCGACATCGCTCTTGACGAAGTCGTCGCGGTTCACGTTGATGGTGCCGTTGCGGTCGAGGATGACGAGTTTCATGGGTTGGCTTTCGCCTCGCTGTTACGCCGGTCGATCCAGACGCCGATGTGTTCAAGAGGATATTTGGCGCTGTCGAGCAGCGCGAGACGCTCTTTAAGGATCACGGCCGAAAGCAAATCGCTTCTCGGAAGTTCGCGAACGAAGTCAGCATCCTTCTCTCGACCGGCGACGCATTTGGATAGCGCCAGGTCGTGAAGGTCCGGAGTCTCTGGCCCGACACCGTCGGCGAAATAGCCGAAGGTTTCATGAAAGCTCGAATGCATGCCGATCGCGCCGTCGATCAGGTCGGCACGCTCCGGATGCATGGCAGGGTAAAGGTCTACCTCGCGTGAAATCAGCAAGGCCGCCGGCGTCGGATCGGCACGCAGCACATCGATGGCGCGCCTGTGCAAAGCGAGCGAAAAGTGGTCGAGTTGTAGTTGACGGTTCATCGAAACGATTATCGAACGCTCAGCTCTAAGCTGCCAACCGTTCCAGTTGCGCCACCCGGTTCATTGCCTCGTGCAGCGACTTCAACAGGCCGAGCCGGTTGAGGCGCAGGTCGGCTTGCTCGGCGTTGACCATCACGCCATCGAAGAAGGCATCGACCGGTTCGCGCAGTGCGGCCAGCGTCTGCAATGACGCGGTGTAGTCGCCTGCATCGAACTGGGCGTTGGCTGCCGGGACGACGTTTGCCATGGCGGCGTAGAGCGCCTTTTCTGCGGGCTCCTGCAGCAACAACTCGCTGACGTGCGCGTCTGCGTCCGGCGCCTTCTTCAGGATGTTGCCGATGCGCTTGTTGGCGGCGGCGAGTGCGGGGGCCTCAGGCAGCGCGGCGAAGGAGCGGACGGCAGCGAGCCGGGTGGGAATGGTCGACCACTCGCCGAGCTTGTGCGCGTGCAGCGCGGCGTCGACCTCGACCGCTGTGTAGCCTTCATCCCTGAAGTAGCCCTTGAGCCGTTCGATGATGAATTGGTCCAACTCCACCGAACGGTCCTCGAGCAAGCCGGGCTTGAATACAGCGAATGCGAGCCGCGTCAATTCGTAGAAGTGCAACGGCAATGCGCGCTCGACCAACATGCGTCCGACACCCAACGCATGCCGCCGCAGCGCGAACGGATCGCGGTCGCCGGTGGGCAAATTACCGATGCCGAACATGCCGACCAACGTCTCCAGCTTGTCCGCCAACGCGACCACTACGCCAACGTCACCGCGCGGCAGCGTGTCGCCGGCAAAACGCGGCTTGTAGTGGTCTTCGATGGCGTCGGCCACCGATGCGTCGAGTCCGTCGTGCAGCGCGTAATAGCGTCCCATCGTGCCTTGCAACTCGGGGAACTCGCCGACCATGTCGGTGACCAGATCGGCCTTGGCCAAGTGGGCGGCCTGCACCGCGCGTGCCGGCAACGTGGCGTCGCCGGTCGATGCAACGAGCAGCTCGGCAATGCCCTCAGCGATCTGCATCACGCGCTCGACTCGCTCGCCCTGCGTCCCGAGCTTGTTGTGATAGACCACTTTGCCCAGCGACTCGACGCGAGAGGCCAGCGACTTCTTGCGATCCTGGTCGAAGAAGAACTTGGCATCCGCAAGCCGCGGGCGAATCACGCGCTCGTTGCCTTGCACCACCGCGCTCGTGTCGTCCGGGCTGATGTTGCTGACGACGAGAAATTTGTTCGTCAACTTGCCGGCGCCATCGAGCAGCGGAAAGTACTTTTGGTTGGCCTTCATCGTGAGGATGAGGCACTCCTGCGGTACGTCGAGAAACTCCGGCTCGAAGCTGCAGACCAGCACGTTCGGCCGCTCGACCAGGGCCGTCACTTCATCGAGCAGCGCGTCGTCGTCGATCGGCACCGAGTCGCTGCCGACCTTGACGGCCGCTGCGGCGAGTTGTCGCGCGATCTCGGCGCGGCGCTGGTCGAAGCTGGCGATGACCGCGCCTTCTTCGGCCAACTGTGGCGCATAGCTGTCGGCATCACGCAAGACAACCGGATCGGTCGAGGCTTCGAAGCGATGGCCATGCGTGTCGCGGCCGGACTTCAGGCCCAACGCTTCGACTGCGACGACATCGGTGCCATGCAACGCAACCAGCCCGTGCGCCGGGCGCACGAAGCTGACGCTGGTCCAGCCCGGCATCGCGCTGCCTTCTTTGAGCTGGTAGCTCATGACCTTGGGGATCGGCAGCTTGGCGATCGCTTCGGCCAGTGCCTTTTGCAGACCTTCGGCCAGGCTCGCACCCTTGGCGGTGCTTTCGTAGAACAGCGCTTCAGCCTTGCCGTCGACCGCGCGCTTCAATCCCGCCACGGCGGACGCGTCGGCGCCCAGCGCGGCGAGGCGCTTCAGCAGGGCCGGTGTGGCATTGCCCGCTGCATCGATGCCGACCGCGACCGGCATCAGCTTCTGCGAGACAGCCTTGTCGGCGGCCACCGCGGCCACCTGCGTCAAATGCGCAGCAAGGCGGCGCGGCGAGGCGTAAGCCGTCAGGGTCGAAGCTGCGTCCGCCAAGCCCTGCAAGAGCAGTTGATCGCGCAGCACGCCGGCGAACGCATCGCCAAGCTTCTTCAATACTTTCGGCGGCAGCTCCTCGACGAACAGTTCGACGAGCAGATTGCGTTTGTTGTCAGCACTCATTGCTCAGGCCGCCTTCTTCAGGACGGGCATCTGCGCAACCCATTCACGCGGCGCCATCGGAAAACCGAGCCGCTCGCGACTCTCGTAATAACTCTGCGCCACGCTGCGCGCGAGGTTGCGAATGCGGCCGATGTAGGCCGCGCGTTCGGTCACGCTGATGGCGCCGCGCGCGTCGAGCAAATTGAAGCTGTGTGCGGCCTTGAGCACTTGCTCGTAAGCCGGAAGCGCGAGCTGTTCTGTCATCAGATGTTTCGCCTGCTTTTCGTGCGCGTCGAATGCGGTGAACAAAAAGTCCGCATCGCTGTGCTCGAAGTTATAGGTCGACTGTTCGACCTCGTTCTGCTTGTAAACATCGCCGTAGGTCAATCCATCGATCCACGTCAGGCTGTAGACGTTGTCGACGCCTTGCAGGTACATCGCGAGCCGCTCCAGCCCATAGGTGATCTCGCCGGTGATCGGCTTGCAGTCGATGCCGCCGACCTGCTGGAAGTAGGTGAACTGCGTCACCTCCATGCCGTTGAGCCAGACCTCCCAGCCCAGGCCCCAGGCACCGAGCGTCGGGTTTTCCCAATCGTCCTCGACGAAGCGAATGTCGTTTTTTTTCAGGTCGAAGCCGAGAGCGGTCAGCGAGCCCAAGTACAGCTCGAGGATGTTCGACGGCGCCGGCTTCAGCACGACCTGGTATTGGTAGTAATGCTGCAGCCGATTCGGGTTTTCGCCGTATCGACCGTCCTTCGGCCGCCGGCTCGGCTGCACGTACGCGGCCTTCCATGGCTCCGGCCCGAGCGCCCGCAAAAACGTGGCGGTGTGCGAGGTACCGGCACCGACTTCCATGTCGAGCGGTTGAAGCAACGCACAGCCTTGGTCGGCCCAGTACGACTGCAGTTTGAGAATGATTTGTTGGAAGGTCAGCATGTAGAACCGAGGCGCCCCGCGCGGTTGCGCAAGCAGCCGCAGATTTTACGGGCCGGGCCAAACCGCGCCCGCCAAGCAAAAAGCCGCAGCGCCATCGCGCTGCGGCTTTCGTCAATGCGGCATGTGCCAAGGACACCGCAGGACCGGCTTCGCCGGACTGCTGGTGTCGCCCCCCGGTCAGGGGGGTGGGCGCTGTGACACGAAGTGCACAGCAACCTGGGGGGCGAGCTAATACTCCCAGAAGATGCGCTGCAGTTCCTTGGTGTCCGTGGTCTTGGTCATCGCGACCATCGCCAAGATTCGCGCCTTCTGTGGGCGGAGGTCGTGCGCGACGACCCAGTCGTATTTGTCGTCCGGCTGCTCGGCATTGCGGATCACGAAACCATCGGGCACGCGAGAGGACCGGATCACGACGATGCCGTCGGAGCGCACCTTTTGCAGGTACGGCACGATGCGGTCGGCAACCGAGCCGTTACCCGGACCGCCGTGGATCAGCGCCTTGATTCCGCTCTTCCCGAGCGCTTCGATGGCGGTCGGCGACACGCCTTCGTAACCCATGGCGATCTCGACATTCGGGATCGTCGTGATGGCGTCGATGTCGAACTCGGAGTTCATCGTGTGGCGCTTGACCGGCGCTCGAAACCAATAGTTCTTGCCTTCGACCACCATGCCGAGCGAGCCCCATTGGCTGACGAATGCGCTGGGCTTGATGTTGAAGTTCTTGCTGACGTCGCGACCGCTTTCGATGCTGTCGTTCATCGTCAGCAAAACGCCCTTGCCCATCGCGTCCTTGCTGCCCGCCACGCTGACCGCGTCGTACAGGTTGAGCGCGCCATCGGCCGACAGCGCGGTTCCCGGACGCATCGAGGCGACCATGACGATCGGCTTGTCGGTGTGAACGGTAAGCGTCAGGAAGTAAGCCGTTTCTTCCACCGTGTCGGTGCCGTGCGTGATGACGATGCCATCGACATCGGCTTGCTTGGACAGCGCCGACACGCGCTTGGCGAGCGTGACCAGGTTCTCGTTGGTGAGGCTTTCGGAAGCCACCTGGAAGACCTGTTCGCCACGAACATTGGCGATCTTCGACAGTTCCGGCAAACCGGCGATGAGCTTGTCGACGCCGACCTTGGCCGCCGCGTAGGTCGCACTGTTGACGGCCGATGCACCCGCCCCGGCGATGGTGCCGCCGGTGGCGAGGATCACGACGTTGGGGAGTGCCTGGGCCTGGACAAGCGCGCTGGCTGCGAGCAGCGCAGTGCCGGCCGCGAAGGCGCGGATTCGGGAAGACAGGTACATGAGTTGGCTCCTTGGACGTTGCAGAGTTGCGAAGCAGATTTGACGGCCAAAGCGATACGGAAAGCGTGCCAATGGCGCGCGCGGCCCATGCCGGCGTCGCATGCCGCCATGCGTGGCACCGACGGATCAATCGGGGGCTTACCATCGCCGTGGTCAGGCCGCAGCCACCATCCCAATGAACCCGGAAATTGCCAATTCAACCGCCGTCGGCACGCAGCAGATGCCTGCGCCCGAAGGCCCGCTGTCGCGTGCTCGGCCGGGACGCGAGCGGATCATGTCGGCGATTCGCGAGGCGGCGGTGGCCGAGTTCAGCCTGCACGGACTCAAGGGCACGTCGACGCAAGCCATCGCGGCGCGCGCCGGGCTGACCAAGCCCCAGTTGCATTACTACATCGCCGGCAAGGAAGAGTTGTACGAAGAGCTGTTGATGCAGGTGCTGCACGACTGGAAGGTGGTGTTTGCTTTCGAGGACCATGCCAAGGACCCGGGGTCGGTGCTCTGCGACTACATCCGCAAGAAGCTCGACCACGCCTTCGACAATCCGGAGATCTCGCGCATCTTCACGCGCGAGGTGCTCGATGGCGGGCGCAATCTCGATCGCTACTGGCCCAACGCCCGGGCCTGGACGCAAAAAAAGATCGACATCATCAACGGCTGGATCGCACGCGGCCAGATGCGCCCACTCGATGCACGGCTGCTGCTGATGCACATCTGGGCGATGACCCAAAGCTATGCCGACTACGCACTGCAAACGCGCGTGATGCTGGGTCTGCCGCCAGATGCGCCGATCGATCGGGAGCCGATCGCACGCGAGCTGGTGGCGTTCGTCTTGCACGGTTGCGGCCTGAAAGAGACTTAAAACCCCAGGGCTCGGGGCTCGTCAGCCTGGCGCTTGCCCCGCTTCGGTGCGCTCATCCTGGCACGGTGTTTGCGTAAACCTGACCGATTGCTCTGATTAATCGGTCAAATTCACGATGCGCGTGCTTGTCGTCTATTGCCACCCTGTCGAAACCAGCTTTCATGCGGCCCTGCACCAGGAGGTTCTGAAGAATCTGCGCGCAGGCGGGCACGAAGTCGATGACTGCGATCTGTATGCCGAGCGGTTCGATCCGGTGTTGTCGCGCGAAGAGCGGCTCGGCTATCACGAGGTGCCGAGCAACCAGTTGCCGCTCAAGCGCTACGTCGAGCGACTGCAGTGGGCGGAGGCCATCGTTTTCTGTTTCCCGACCTGGTGCTTTGGTCTGCCGGCCATGCTGAAGGGTTACTTCGACCGGCTCTTCATGCCAGGCGTGGCCTTCGACATCAGCGACCCGGCCAACGTGAAGCCGATGCTGACCCACATCAAGCGGATTTCAGCCGTCGTGACTTACGGACGGCCACGCTGGGTCGCCTGGTACATGGGCGATCCGCCACGCAGGATCGTCACGCGCTACATGAAGCGGCTGACCGGCCAGCAGGCACGCATCGACTACCACGCCCACTACCACATGAACGTGGCGACCGAGCCCCAACTCAAGCGTTTCATGGCGCGGGTCGGAAGCGCTATGGCTCGCTTCGCCTGAGGCTTGCAACGATCCGAGATCACATGCCCTTCTTCAAATTTTCGACACCAGGACAGTCACCATGCTGCACGGCTACATCCCTCCCCATCGATTCCTGCCCTACCTGAGCTGGACCCAGATCAATGCGTTGCCGGACCGCGAGAACACGGTCATCGTGCTGCCTTGCGGCGCCATCGAGCAGCACGGGCCGCACCTGCCCTGCTCGGTCGACAGCGTGATCTCGTCGGGCGTGATGGGCAAGGCGCTGGAGCGCCTGCCCGCGGAGGTGCGCGCCTTCGCGCTGCCCACCATCACCTATGGCAAGTCGGAAGAGCACCTTCACTTTCCCGGCACCATGACGCTGACGGGCCCGACGCTGCTCGCCACGGTGACCGAGATCGGCGAGTCGGTGTATCGCTCCGGTTTTCGCAAGCTGCTGTTCGCCAACGGCCACGGCGGCCAGCCGCAAGTGCTGGAAATGGCAGCGCGCGAACTGCGCTTGCGCCATGGCGACTTCGTGGTGGTTCCGCACGGCGTGTCACGCCTGCCCAATGCGTCGAGCAAGCAGATCAGCGACCAGGAAAAGCGGCTGTCGATGCACGCCGGTCATTCCGAAACAGCGTTGATGCTGGCGTTGGCGCCCGACACCGTGCACATGGAACATGCGGCGGCCAATTACCCGCCGCCCTTCCCCATCAAGCTCCTGTCGCCCGATGGCCGTCCGGCCTGCGCCTGGACCGCGCGCGACTTCGGTCCGAGCGGCGTGATCGGCGACCCGACCAGCGCCACCCGCGAGCAAGGTGAAGAGATTCTCGACACGCTGGCGGCAAGTTGGGTGCAGGCGCTCACCGAGCTGTACGCATTGCGCTGGGTGGTGCGCGAAGAGGCGACCTGGGGCCGCGGCCACGAGCAGGGCTTCATTCAGTCGACGCCCCCGTCGATGGCACCTTCCGCTTCGTCGCTCGCTCACGCGCTCTGAGGCGCATTCCTTGCATTGCAGATTCGCTTCAAGTCCGCTTTTTTTCCACGCTCGAGAGGTTCACACCATGCGCAAGCAAATTACCTTCCGTTCCGCATCGCTCGCCGGCGCCATCGCGCTGGCTGTCTGCGGCTTTGCCAATCCCGCGCAGGCGCAGGCCACCGAACCGTTCACCTACATGACCAACTGGTACGCGCAGGCCGAGCATGGCGGCTTCTACCAGGCGGTGGCGCAAGGCATCTACAAGAAGTACGGGCTGGACGTGACCATCAAGATGGGCGGTCCGCAGGTCAACATCACGCAGATGATGGCGGCCGGCCAGGCCGACTGCATCATGGGTTCCAGCGACATCCAGATGATGCAGACGCGCGAAGGCGGCGTGCCGGTGGTCAATGTGGCGGCCTTCTTCCAGAAGGACCCGCAGGTACTGATCGCGCACGAAGACGTCAAGAAGTTCGAAGACTTGAAGGGCAAGACCATCCTGATCGGCGCGCAGGCCAACCGCGGCTACTGGCCGTGGCTCAAGACCAAGTTCGGCCTCACCGACGAGCAGACCCGGCCTTACACATTCAACATTCAGCCCTTCGTGGCCGACAAGAACACGGCCCAGCAGGGTTACCTGACCTCCGAGCCGTACGCCATCCAGAAGGCAGGCGTGAAGAGCACCGTTCTGATGTTCAGCGACTTCGGATTTCCCGCCTATGCGACCACCGTGTCGTGCATGGAAAAAACGGTAAAGGACCGCAGCAAGCAGGTCGCCGCCTTCGTGAAGGCATCGGCCGAAGGGTGGAAAAGCTACCTCGCCGATCCGGCACCTGCCAATGCGCTCATCAAGAAAGACAACCCCAACATGACCGACGACCAGCTCGCCTACAGCGTGGCCAAGCTCAAGGAAATGGGGATGGTCACCGGTGGTGATGCAGCCACGATGGGCATCGGCGTGATCACCGACGTGCGCGCCAAGGCGAGCTACGACTTCCTGGTGAGCACCAAGTTGCTCGACCCGACCAAGGTCGAGCTGTCGAAGACGTACACCACCAGTTTCGTCAAGGATGCCAAGGTGCTTCCCTGAACGGGGCGCGTGCGGCAATGAAAGACATGTCCTCGACAGCTGAAGCGGCAGCGGTAACGACTGCAATACCGACTGAGGTCCCGGCGGTGGAAATCCTGTCCGCCGAAAAGACGTATCCGAACGGCACGCAGGCGTTGTTGCCGGTCGACCTGACGATCGCCGAGGGCGAGTTCGTGACCCTGCTCGGTCCGTCGGGCTGCGGCAAGAGCACGCTCCTGAAGATGGTCGCCGGCATGCTCGAACCCAGCGACGGTCGCTTGCTGGTCTGGCGCAAGCCGGTGGCGCAAATCGATGCGAGCGGCCGCAAGATGGCTTTCGTGTTTCAGGCGCCGACGCTCATGCCCTGGGCCAGCGTGCAGACCAATGTGCGGCTGCCGCTCGACCTGGCGGGCGTGTCGCGCCAGGAAGCCGACGGCCGCGTGGCCGAGGCGCTCGCGCTGGTCGGGCTCGACAAGTTTGCCGGCGCGTTGCCGAGGGCGCTTTCGGGCGGCATGCAGATGCGGGTGTCTATCGCGCGGGGCCTGGTCACGCAGCCCGACCTCCTGTTGATGGATGAGCCCTTCGGCGCGCTGGACGAGATCACGCGGCACCGCCTCGATGCCGATCTGCTCGAGCTGTGGCGCAAGAAAAAGCTCACGGTGATCTTCGTGACGCACTCGATCCACGAAGCGGTGTTTCTGTCGAGCCGCGTGATCATGATGGCGGCACGGCCAGGCCGGGTAGTGGAACAGTTCGAGATCGACGAGCCCTATCCGCGCAATGCCGACTTCATGGTGTCGCCACAGTTCAGCCGTCACGCCAAGCGGCTGCAAGACAGCTTGCTGCGTGCCAGCCAGGCGCACGAGGAGCTGGCGCCATGAGCGCGGTCATCAGCGAGTCTTCGACTGCGGGCAAGACCACGCCAGCGCCTGCTGCCGCCGCGTCGCCGACCTCGCGGGCAAGTGCCGCACCGCCCGCTCGCAAGGCGGTGCCGCTGCGGCGCGTGCCCCTGCTCCGGCAACCGCGGGTGCAGCGGGTGTTCTATCCGTTGCTGGTGGGCGTGGCGCTGGTCGCGCTCTGGCAATGGCTCGTGACGGCGATGGAGCTGCCGGCCTATCTGGTGCCCTCGCCGTTCCTCATGATGCAGACGCTGGTGCACGACTGGGTGCCGCTCGGCATGGCGCTGCTGGTCACGTTGAAGATCACGGTGCTGTCGTTTATCGTGGCGACCATTGCGGGCGTTTTGATCTCGTTTCTGTTCGTGCAGAGCAAGCGAATCGAGACCGCGCTGTTCCCGTATGCGGTGTTGCTGCAGGTGACGCCGATCGTGGCGGTAGCGCCCCTCATCATCATCTGGGTCAAGAACCCGACCGCGGCGATGACGGTGTGCGCGGCCCTCGTGGCGCTGTTTCCCATCATCGCCAACACGACGCTCGGCTTGCGCAGCATCGACCCCGATCTGCAGAGCTACTTCAAGCTGAATCGGGCGACGCGCTGGCAGCAACTGGTGCGGTTGCGCATTCCGAGCGCACTGCCGTACTTTTTTGGCGGCTTGCGCATCTCCAGCGGTCTCGCGCTCATCGGCGCGGTGGTGGCGGAGTTCGTCGCAGGCACCGGCGGCTCGGGTGCCGGACTGGCCTACCAGATCCTGCAGGCCGGGTTTCAACTCAACATCCCCCGCATGTTCGCGGCGCTCCTGCTGATCTCGCTGACCGGCGTGGCGCTGTTCGCCCTCATGGCCTGGCTCAGCAAGCTGGCGTTGGGCTCGTGGCACGCGAGCGAACTTTCTCAAGATTGAAGTGACCACCATGAACGCCCCTGTCTCCGCTGTCGAACAACTGTTGTTCACGCTGCCCGACCTCGACTGGATCACCGACGAGAGCCGCGTGGCGCGCTTGTCGCAGGACTTCGCCTGGTTCAGCCCGGTGCTGAACCGGCAGCTGAAAGACAAGCGCGCCGATGCCGTCGTGCGGCCGCGTACCGAAGACGAATTGCGCGCCCTGGTGGGCGCCTGCGTACAGCGCAACGTGCCGATCACGATTCGCGGGAGCGGTACCGGCAACTACGGCCAGACCACGCCACTGGCCGGCGGCGTCGTGCTCGACATGACGAGCTACAACGCGCTGCAGTGGGTGCGGCCGGGCGTCGCTCGGGCGCAGGCCGGTATGCGGCTCGGCGAGCTCGAAAAACACACTCGCCCGACCGGACAGGAACTGCGCTGCATCCCGTCGACCTATCGCAGCGCCACGCTCGGGGGTCTCTTCGGCGGTGGCTTCGGTGGCATCGGCTCGATCAACTACGGCCCTTTTGGGGCGCCGGGCAACGTGCTCGGCGTGCGGGCGATGACGATCGAGGCCGAGCCGCAAATCGTCGAGCTGCGTGGCGCCGAGGCGCTGCGCATGCACCATCTGTGGGGCACCAACGGCCTGGTGCTCGAGCTCGAAGTCGGATTGGCGCCAGTACACCCCTGGCTCGAAACGCTGGTCACTTTTTCAGACTTCGACAAGGCGCTGGCGTTTGGCAACGCATTGGCGCATGCGCCCGGCATCGTCAAGCGCGAGGTGGCCTTCTTTGCCAGCCCCATACCCGACTATCTGACGCAATTGGCCGAGTATTTGCCGAAGGGCTGCCACGCGGTGCTGTCGCTCGTCGCCGAATCGAGCGAAGAAGCGATGCACGAACTTGCCGCCCTGCACGCTGGCTCGATCACCTATCGCAAGACCGCGGCCGAAGTGCAAAAGAGCAATCGCACCCTGATGGAGTTCACCTGGAACCACACCACGCTGCACGCGCTCAAGGTCGACAAGACGCTGACCTACATTCAAAGCAGTTTCGTGCCCGGCAAGCAGGTCGAGCAGATCACAGAGATGGAGCACCTGCTCGGCGGCGAGGTACTGATGCATGTCGAGTTTCTGCGCAACCTGGACGGGCTGATCGCCTGCAGCGCGCTGCAACTGGTTCGGTTCACCAACGAAGAGCGACTGGACGAAATCATCCGCATACATCGGGAACGCGGTGTGCGCATCAACAACCCGCACACCTTCATCGTCGAAGACGGCAAGGCAGGGGGGGCTTTGCCGCCCGAGATCATCGCCATGAAAAACCGCTTCGACCCGCATGGTCTGCTTAATCCGGGGAAGCTGCGCGACTGGCCGGTGGTGCCCCGGTGAGCGTCATGATCGATACGACAGCGAGCGCGACGATGGGTGCGCCGATGGCCAATTACGCCGCGGCCAGGCGCGTGGGCGATTTCGTCTTTATGAGCGGCGTGGTTGCGGTCGACCCTGCGCGGCGTCAGGCCGTGACCTCTTACGGCGACATTCCCAAAGCCGCGCGTGACGCCCTGCGGCCGCTCGGCTATGTGACCGGCCAGATGTCGGTCGACGTCTACGAAGCGCCTATCGTCGCGCAGAGCTGGTTCGTGCTCGAGCGCATCCGCCAGCTGGCCGTCGAACATGGCGGCACGATGGCCGACGTGGTGAAGCTGGTGCAGTACTTTCGCGACATTCGTCACTACCCCGCCTACAACCGCGTGCGCGGACTGTTCTATCCGGGTGCGCCGCCGGTGAGCACCGTTGTGGAGGTATCGCGCTTCTTGCCGGGCGACGCGCTGGTGATCGAGGTCGAGGCGACCGCCTATTTGCCGTTGCCGCGCTGACTGCCGCGACGGCGGTGCAGCACGATCGTGCAGGCGATCATCAGCAGCGACAGTCCCCAGAGCGGCCAGAGTCCGAAACGGGACACCCACCACGCATAGGGCGTAATGCCGCCGCGTCCTTCGACCTCGGCGAGCAGCACACCGCGCGTGAGGCGCGGCAGCGATTGCGCAACGCGGCCACGGTGGTCGATGACCACCGTGGCGCCGGTGTTGGTCGCACGCACCATCGGCCGCTGGAACTCGAGCGCGCGCATCCGCGAAATCGACAGGTGTTCGTCGATAGCAACCGAATCGCCGAACCACGCGATGTTGCTGACGTTGAGCAGGATGGTCGGCGCATTGCCGGCATCGCGAAAGTTCGCGCCGATCTCGTCGCCGAACAAGTCTTCGTAGCAAATGTTGGGCGCGATGCGCTGGCCTTGCCAGACGAACGGCGGCTGCGCGAGCCCGCCACTCCTGAAATCGCCCAGCGGGATGTTCATCAGGTCGGTGAACCAGCGGAATATCGATGGCACGAATTCGCCGAACGGCACGAGGTGATGCTTGTCGTAGCGGTACGTGGCAGACGCACCCGGTTGAAACCCCAGCACCGCATTGCTGTAGGTGGTGCCGTTGCCGATCGGCAGGCCCACGATGGCGGCCCGTGTGCCGGTGGCGTACCGCGCGGCGATCGATTCGAGGTAGCCCGGCGGCAACTGCGAGGGCAACAACGGGATTGCCGTTTCGGGCGTGATGGTGAGCGAGGCTTTCGGGTCGTTGAGCTGCTCGCCGTACCAGCGCAGCGCTGTCGCGACGCCACCGCCCGGGATGAACTTCTCGTCTTGCGGGATGTTGCCCTGGAGCAGCGCGACATCGAGCTTGCCGCGAGCCAGTTCGGGCTTGTCGACGGCGTCTCGTGAGGCGCCCAGCGCCCATGCGGCAATCAGAACAGCAACGGCGGACACGAGCGGCGCAAATCGTCGGAAGGTCGAGCGACCCAGTGGCTTCGTGCCGACGATAGCGGTTGTGATGACGGTCATGGCGGAGGCTGCTGCTGCTGCGAGCGCAGCGGCAATCGCCCCGACGCCATAGACGCCGACCCACGGAGCAGCCACGGCCAACGGCCCGTCGACATGCGCATAGCCAATGGCGCCCCACGGGAACCCGGTGAACCAGCTGCCGCGAAGCAATTCGGCCACGGTCCAGAGCGAGGCGAACAGCACAGCCGCTGCGAATCGGTTGACCGGTGCAAATCGGACGAACAGGCCGCATGCCAGCGCGTAGTAGAGCGCGAGCGCCGCTGCCAGCGCCAACACGGCGCTCACGGCCAGCGACGCAGCCAGACCGCCATAGGTGTGCAGCGAAATGAAGAGCCACCAGAACGTGCCGCAAAGCCAGGCCGTGGCAAAGAGCCAGCCGAACCCGAAAGCGTGATGTGCGGACTTCGATGCGCTGCCGATGCGGATCGCATCGAGCTGCCACACCAGAAAAACCATTGGAACAAGCTGCAGCCACCACAGCGGTTGACCGCTCCACGGCGCGGCAATCGACAGCGATTGAGCGAACCCGGCGGCGGCGAAGCCCAGCCCTCGCCAGAGCGTCTTCAAGGCAGGTTCAATCCGACGCGCCGTTGCCACGCGCCGGCGACACCTTGAACCAGCGCACGGCGCCGCCCTTGGTGTGCAGCACCACGAAGTCGAACCCGCCGAGCGCGTGATGCTCGCCGCGCTTCGGTACGTGGCCCATCTCGTGCGCGACCAGGCCGCCGATGGTGTCGAAGTCTTCGCTGAGCTGCTCTTCGTCGAAGGTGATGCCAAAGGCTTCGGCAACGCGCTCGATGGGCGTGTCGCCGCTCACACGGTAGGTGTGGTCTGCCAGACCGAAGATGTCGCCCTCGTCTTCGGCGATATCGAATTCGTCTTCGATCTCGCCGACGATTTGCTCCAACACGTCTTCAATCGTGATGAGCCCGGCCACACGGCCGAACTCGTCGATGGTGATCGCCAGATGATTGCGGTTGCCGCGAAATTCGCGCAGCAAATCGTTCAGGCCCTTGCTCTCGGGCACGAAGGTGGCGGGCCGCAGCAAGGCGCGAATGTTGAGACCCGGCGCACGCTGCAGCTTGAGCAGATCTTTCGCGAGCAGGATGCCGATGATGTTTTCTTTTTCGCCCTCGTACACCGGAAAACGCGAGTGCGCCGTGTCGATGACGACGTGCAACAGCGTGTCGTAGGGCGCGTCGATGTTGACGAGGTCCATGCGAGGTGCGGCCACCATCACGTCACCAGCGGTCATGTCGGCCATGCGCAGGACACCTTCGAGCATCACACGCGACTCTGCGCCTATGACGTCGTTGTCTTCGGCATCTGCGAGCGTTTCGATCAGCTCGTCGCGGGAGTCCGGTCCGGGATGGATGAATTCGGCGAGCTTTTGCAGAAAACTGCGTTTGTCTTCCCGTTCGACGGGGACGCGTTCAGAGTGAGGGTCGGCCACTGCGGCGAGGCGGAGTTAGGGAAGCACAAGGATAACCGGATGTAGCGCGCACCCGGTATCGCCGTGACAGCGCGATCACCAGAGATTCACTGCGCCGTGCGGTCACGCGCGTCGCGAACGCCACGCCGGATTTCCTGCACGCCTGCAAGAAATCCCCAAAACTGCTTGGCGCGCGTCTTGAGTTGGAAGTCGACTTCGGCAAAGTGATCGAGCGCGATCTCGCTCATTCGGCTGTCGAACGTAGCAGCCGGCAGCTGCAGGTGAGCCTCCGATTCGGAGCCGCTGCGAACCACCGTGGCGCCGGCATTGCGCGCGATCTTGAGCATGGCCGCGTTTTCGCTGAGCGCATGGATGAAAAGTGCGCCGACGCCTTCGTTGCGGGCCGTGACCATCGCGCGCTCGAACAATCGCGCGCCGTAGCCGCGGCTGCGTGCATGGCGCGAGACCGACACGCCGAATTCAGCGCAGTCGCTCAGCTGTCCGGCTGGCGCGAAGGCCACATGCGCCATGGCGATGAGTTCGAGTCGACGGTTGTAGATGCCGAACAATTCGTCGCGCTCGAAGTCCAATCCGTCGACGTAGCGCTGCACTTGCTCGTCCGAGGCCGCATAACCGAAGCGCAAGTAGCGATCATGCTGCTCGAGGGCAAGCAGATGCGTGGCGATGCGCACGCGCTCGCCGGGACCGATCGCACGAATCGGCACCAGTACAGGCTGCGGCGCCGTAATGGAGCGGGGCTGCGCTTCGACCATCGGCGCCTTCAAGAAAGAGCCGACGCCGAGCGAGGCTTTCAAGAGAGCTTTGGCATTCATCATGGTCCGAATTTAAGGGTTTTCCCTTAGCAGACAAGCCTGCGGGTCTTTCGGCTTCGTCATTTAGCGAATAAGGACCAACGCCCGTGGCATGAACGCAACCAACTGTTGTCATACCGAAGAGGGGTGGGAACAAGCCGGCCAGATTGGGCTAGGTCCGATCTTCTTCGAATTCATCCAGCGCAAGGGTGACGAAGGCTTCGGCAACGGCAACTTGAAAGCGTTTTTTTGAGAGCATTGAGCTCTTCCAGATGCGCCGTGGCGTGTTGCGCGCGCCACAATAAACGAACTCTTCACTCTTGGGGTTCGGCATGCGTCCTTTGTTTTTGAATCGATTGGCATTGAACGTGGGATCGACTGCGGCGGCCGTATTGTTGGCCGGTTGTATGACAGCGCCGGTGCCGGTCGCAGTGGTGCAGTCCCCGTCTGCATTTTCTTTGCCGTCACATCTGGATGCTGTGCAAAAGGCTGCCACGCTGCGGATTTGCACGCCGGGAGACTACAAGCCATTCAGCTTCCAGAAGGCAGATGCCAGTTACGAGGGCATCGATGTCGATCTGATGGCGAGCTTCAGTGCGAGCCTGGGGGCGAAGCCGGAATGGATCAAGACGACGTGGGCCAATCTGTTGCCCGACCTAGCGGCGGGCAAGTGCGACATTGCTGTCGGCGGTGTGTCTGTGACCACGGAGCGCCAAAAGCGCGCATTTTTCAGCGCGCCGTACATGGTCAATGGCAAGGTGCCGATCGCGCGTTGCGTGGACGTCGCGAAGTACCAGACGGTTGCCGACATCGACAAAACCTCGGTGCGTGTGATCTTCAATCCGGGCGGCAGCAACGAGCGCTTTGCTCGCGCCAACTTCAAGCAGGCCAAGCTGATTCTGCATGGCGAGAACGTCACGATCTTTGATGAGCTCCTGGCGAATCGTGCCGACGTGTTCGTTACTGAATCAGCCGAAGCGCTGACGCAGCAAAAGCTCAAGCCGGGACTGTGTGCCGTTAATGCAGACAAGCCGTTGCAGTACGGTGAGATGGGCTGGATGCTGCCGCGTGACGATGTAGCGTTCAAGTCGTATGTCGATCAGTGGCTGCACCTGTCGCAAGCCGGCGGCGAATTTCAGCGAGTGATGGACCGCTGGCTCAAATAGGCGGGAATTCTTCCTCTGTTGCGACGCCCGCGGTGTAAGGCGCGTCGGATCGGCCGCCGGGGGTGACTACGCGCGCGCTGGTGCTTTGTACCAATGCTGTCCAACCTGGCCTTTGCCTACTACGTTCAGCAATAGGGCGAAGGCGGACTGAAGGCGCACTCGCTCGGCGCGTGCGACATGTTGGAGCGGGCATCCTGAGCTCGTTGGCGAACTCAAGCATGCACGCGGCCAGACGCCCTATCGTTTGCCACTCGACCTGGTGCGCGCCATGCGGACGCGCTACAAGATCGATACCTACCAGGCCAACGACTTCGTCATCGACAGCTTTGCGCAACTGTTCAAACGTACCGCACCAGACTTCACGCCGCTGTACGCTGCGCTGATGACGCAGCCGGACATCGACGCCGGTGTGCTGCTGCTTGGCAAGAGCAATATCGGCCATGACGCCCGGTCTTTCTAGGCGGCTTCCCAGAAGAACTGCTGGCGGTTACGCCCATCGAGAAGCTTTTGCCCGCCAGTAAAAACCAACCCCGCCGAATCCGTCGAAAAACTCGGTGAAGGACTGCGGTTTCCAAGGGCAAGCTCCTTGTGCAGCTTGCACGTGGGTACCTTTAGGCTACGCTTTGTCGGGCAAGACGGCCCGGCACATGGCGCGTGGATGCTTGCAGAGTCCAACAAGCGAAAAGAAAAACCCATGGCTAAGACCACACGGCGCCAAGCGTCCCTGACTGGCAACATCCGCCATCTCGTCATCATTTTAGGTGACCAATTGGATCAAGAATCTTCTGCCTTGGAAGGCTTCGATCCATTGCAAGACCTTGTCTGGATGGCTGAGGTAGCAGAAGAGTCGACCCATGTCTGGTCTGCCAAACAGCGCATTGCGGTGTTTTTGAGCGCGATGCGCCACTTCGCCGATCACCTGCGCGGGCAAGGACTGCCCATGCACTACACCCGCCTCGACGACGCTGACAATCTGGGCACACTGGCACTCGAAATCGATCGGGCGATCAAACAAGTCAAGCCCGCTGGACTGGTCCTGACTGCACCGGGTGACTGGCGGGTGCTGCAAAGCATTCGCGCCATTGCCGCCCAACACCAGTTGCCGCTGGAGTTGCGTGACGACACGCATTTTTTCAGCACTGTACGGGACTTTGCCGCTCACGCAAAAGATCGAAAGCAACTGCGACTCGAGTACTGGTACCGCGAACTGCGACACAAGAACGGCATCTTGATGGAGGGCTCGAAACCAGTGGGTGGTCAGTGGAACTTCGATGCGGACAATCGTGAGTCCTTCGGAAAGGCGGGGCCGCAAAACGTCCCACCACCCACACGCTTCGAGCCGGACGTCACCACGCAGGAAGTGATCGCTTTGGTCAACACCCGGTTCGCAAGCCACCCGGGTACGCTCGTAAGTTTTGGCTGGCCAGTCACGCGGATCCAAGCGCTGCAGGCACTGCAGACGTTTATTGCGGAGCGGCTTCCGCTATTCGGCCAATACGAAGACGCCATCTGGGCCGGCGAGGCCTGGCTTTATCACTCCCACCTCAGCAGCGCACTCAACCTCAAGCTTTTGAACGCGCGCGAGGTGGTGCAAGCGGCCGAAGATGCCTGGCGTGCAGGTCACGCACCGCTGGCCGCGGTGGAGGGGTTCGTTCGGCAAATTCTGGGTTGGCGTGAGTTTGTGCGTGGTGTTTACTGGACGCAGATGCCCGACTACATCGATCGCAACGCACTGAATGCCCAAGGCGACTTACCAGCCTGGTACTGGACCGGCGAAACCGAGATGGCGTGCCTGAAAGACGCCATAGGTCAGACGTTGGAACACGGTTACGCGCACCACATTCAGCGCCTGATGGTGACGGGCCTGTATGCCCTGCTTCTTGGAGTCAAGCCACAGGCGGTACATGCTTGGTACCTGAGCGTGTATGTCGATGCAGTGGAATGGGTCGAGTTACCGAACACGCTGGGTATGAGCCAGTTCGCTGATGGTGGGTTGATGGCCAGCAAGCCCTATGTGGCTACCGGCAAATACATTCAGCGAATGAGTAACCACTGCAAGGGGTGCAAGTACGACCCCGCGCAGTCGACTGGCGATAACGCTTGCCCGTACACCACGCTGTACTGGGATTTTCTAATTCGCCACGAGGTTTTGCTGAAGAAAAACCCGCGTATGGCGATGCAGCTCAAGAATCTCGCACGGCTGGACCTACCTGCTCGCGTAGCCATCGAAAGCCAAGCTACAGCACATCGCAATGCCCAGCTTTGAACCGACGCTGGATGCGGCGCACGCGCGGCTCGCGGCTGTGAGCCCCGACGACTACGCCCGCACGCGCAACGCACTGGAGGGCGCGGTCACCCGGCTGTCGCCCTACCTGACCCACGGCTTTCTGAACTTGGCCGATGTATTTGCGGCCGTGAATGCGCGCCGCCCCTTGAACGACAGGCACAAGTTTGTTTTCGAGCTCGGCTGGCGCGCCTATTACCGTCATGTGTGGGCGCACGTTGGCGATGGTATTCACCTGTCGCTGCACGGCGGGCTGCTGCCCGATGACGTCTACAGCCGCGACTTTCCAGCTGATGTGGCGCAGGCGCGTACCGGTATTCCCGTGATCGACTTGGCAGTACGCACCTTGTACGGGACGGGCTACTTGCACAATCACGCCCGCATGTGGCTGTCCAGCTACCTCGTGCACATTCGCAAAGTGCACTGGCACACTGGTGCGCAATGGATGTTGAGCCACTTGCTGGACGGTGACTTGGCCAGCAACCACCTGAGCTGGCAATGGGTGGCGGGAACCGGCAGCAGCAAGCCCTATCTTTTCAATGCCGAGAATGTAGCCAAGTACGCTCCCGAGGACTGGCACAGCCCCGGCACGGTGTTGGACACCAGCTACGAGGCACTGAATGAATTTGCCCGCGACTCCCGCTTGAATTCCGCCGGGGATGTGCTGTCGAACCCAACGGCAGGAATGGATGAGCCAGTTCGACGGGCGGTGCCACCACCTCACACCGGTTGGTCAACGCCCGATAACGCCACAGTCTCTGGACGCGATGTCTGGCTCCAGCATCCTTGGTCGCTCGGTGTTAGCTCACACGCTCTGCCCGCGGGTGCGCTGCGAATCGGTGTGGGTTTCGATGTTTCTCATGCTGCGTCACCGTGGAGCGAACGGCGTTGGGACTTCGTCACGCGTGGATTAAGGAAGCAAACAGCGTATCTTTGGTGGGGCAAGGTTGAACAGTTGGCGCTCGCCCTGCAAAGTGCCAAATCCGTGCATTGGCAGTGCGACCCACACGCAGACTCGGCGCTCGAAAGTCTTCGATCCCGACTTTGCGCCTCAATGCAAAATCCACCTGCGTCACACCAGCCGCTGTGCCTATTCGACCCGGTTGACATTTATTGCGGCAGCTTTTCTGAATGGTGGAAGCGGACCCGAATCAGCCGCGCGAGATAGCCGACATTTTCAAACCAACCGAATCGCAGAACAAAAAAAAGCCCAACCTTTCGGCTGGGCTTTTTTAGGCTGTAAGAGCCTGACAATGACCTACTTTCACACGGGAACCCGCACTATCATCGGCGCTGACGCGTTTCACTTTCCTGTTCGGGATGGGAAGGAGTGGTACCACGTCGCTATGGTCATCAGGCATAACTGGTTGTCGTCTTGACAAGTCAAGACAACGAATTCATAGAGTTTGGAATCAGCTTGAGCTTATTTTGAATGCGTCAACTTGGCATAACACCCTGATCGATTAGATCAAAGTTATAGGGTCAAGCCGCACGAGCAATTAGTATCAGTTAGCTTAACGCATTACTGCGCTTCCACACCTGACCTATCAACGTCCTGGTCTTGAACGACTCTTTAGGGGGCTCAAGGCCCCGGCAGATCTCATCTTGAAACGAGTTTCCCGCTTAGATGCTTTCAGCGGTTATCTCTTCCACACTTAGCTACTCGGCAATGCCACTGGCGTGACAACCGATACACCAGAGGTGTGTCCACTCCGGTCCTCTCGTACTAGGAGCAGGCTTCCTCAAATCTGCAGCGCCCACGGAAGATAGGGACCAAACTGTCTCACGACGTTTTAAACCCAGCTCACGTACCTCTTTAAATGGCGAACAGCCATACCCTTGGGACCGGCTACAGCCCCAGGATGAGATGAGCCGACATCGAGGTGCCAAACACCGCCGTCGATATGAACTCTTGGGCGGTATCAGCCTGTTATCCCCAGAGTACCTTTTATCCGTTGAGCGATGGCCCTTCCATACAGAACCACCGGATCACTATGTCCTGCTTTCGCATCTGCTCGACTTGTCAGTCTCGCAGTTAAGCACGCTTATGCCATTGCACTATCGTCACGATGTCCGACCGTAACTAGCGTACCTTCGAACTCCTCCGTTACGCTTTGGGAGGAGACCGCCCCAGTCAAACTGCCTACCATGCACTGTCCCCGATCCAGATAATGGACCTAGGTTAGAACCTCAAACACACCAGGGTGGTATTTCAACGTTGGCTCCACAAGATCTAGCGACCCTGCTTCAAAGCCTCCCACCTATCCTACACAGATCTGTTCAAAGTCCAATACAAAGCTACAGTAAAGGTTCATGGGGTCTTTCCGTCTTTCCGCGGGGAGATTGCATCATCACAAACATTTCAACTTCGCTGAGTCTCAGGAGGAGACAGTGTGGCCATCGTTACGCCATTCGTGCAGGTCGGAACTTACCCGACAAGGAATTTCGCTACCTTAGGACCGTTATAGTTACGGCCGCCGTTTACTGGGACTTCAATCAAGAGCTTGCACCCCATCATTTAATCTTCCAGCACCGGGCAGGCGTCACACCCTATACGTCCACTTTCGTGTTTGCAGAGTGCTGTGTTTTTAATAAACAGTCGCAGCCACCGATTTTTTGCAACCCATTCATGCTTCGTTGTTCACTACACACTAATAGGGCACACCTTCTTCCGAAGTTACGGTGTCAATTTGCCGAGTTCCTTCTCCTGAGTTCTCTCAAGCGCCTTAGAATACTCATCTCGCGCACCAGTGTCGGTTTGCGGTACGGTCGTTGTTAGCTGAAGCTTAGTGGCTTTTCCTGGAACCTCGTTCAGTTACTTCACGGGCAAGCCCGCTCGATCAATGGCCTCGGTATATGTGCACCGGATTTGCCTAATGCACGCCTACATCCATCTAAACCGACATATCCAACAGTCGGATAACCTATTAAGATCCGTCCCCACATCGCACTAACAATCGGTACAGGAATATTGACCTGTTTCCCATCAGCTACGCATCTCTGCCTCGCCTTAGGGGCCGACTCACTCTACGCCGATGAACGTTGCGTAGAAAACCTTGCGCTTACGGCGAGGGGGCTTTTCACCCCCTTTAACGCTACTCATGTCAGCATTCGCACTTCTGATACCTCCAGCGTGCTTTACAACACACCTTCACAGGCTTACAGAACGCTCTCCTACCACTTGCAATAAATTGCAAATCCGCAGCTTCGGTAACTGGCTTAGCCCCGTTACATCTTCCGCGCAGGACGACTCGATCAGTGAGCTATTACGCTTTCTTTAAATGATGGCTGCTTCTAAGCCAACATCCTGACTGTTTTAGCCTTCCCACTTCGTTTCCCACTTAGCCAATTTTAGGGACCTTAGCTGGCGGTCTGGGTTGTTTCCCTCTTGAGTCCGGACGTTAGCACCCGGTGCTCTGTCTCCCAAGCTGTACTCGTCGGTATTCGGAGTTTGCCTTGGTTTGGTAAATCGCCATGATCCCCTAGCCAAAACAGTGCTCTACCCCCGACGGTAATACTTGAGGCACTACCTAAATAGTTTTCGGAGAGAACCAGCTATTTCCAAGTTTGTTTAGCCTTTCACCCCTATCCACAGCTCATCCGCTAGTTTTGCAACACTAGTCGGTTCGGACCTCCAGTACCTGTTACGGCACCTTCATCCTGGCCATGGATAGATCACTTGGTTTCGGGTCTACACCCAGCGACTGATCGCCCTATTCGGACTCGATTTCTCTACGGCTTCCCTATTCGGTTAACCTTGCCACTGAATGTAAGTCGCTGACCCATTATACAAAAGGTACGCAGTCACCCCTTACGAGGCTCCTACTTTTTGTAAGCACGCGGTTTCAGGATCTATTTCACTCCCCTCCCGGGGTTCTTTTCGCCTTTCCCTCACGGTACTAGTTCACTATCGGTCAATGATGAGTATTTAGCCTTGGAGGATGGTCCCCCCATGTTCAGACAGGATTTCTCGTGTCCCGCCCTACTTGTCGTTAACTTAGTACCACACAGGTCATTTCACGTACGGGGCTATCACCCGCTATGGCCAGTCTTTCCAAACTGTTCCGTTATGTCTTGTGCTATCACTAACAGGCTTCTCCGATTTCGCTCGCCACTACTTTCGGAATCTCGGTTGATGTCTTTTCCTCGAGCTACTGAGATGTTTCAGTTCACCCGGTTCGCCTCGCATAGCTATGTATTCACTATGCGATACCTTTGCAGGTGGGTTTCCCCATTCGGAAATCTCCGGATCAAAGCTAATTTGCCAGCTCCCCGAAGCTTATCGCAGGCTATCACGTCCTTCGTCGCCTATCATTGCCAAGGCATCCACCACGTGCTCTTATTCACTTGACCCTATAACTT